>DAOTXB010000824.1:0-10990 GCA_034435575.1 Anaerolineae bacterium | reverse complement strand
GCCCTCTTGCGTGACAAAGGTGCGGAGTAAGCTCTAAAATACATCAAAAAACCCCCGCACTATTACGGTGCGAGGCACTTTTTCTGATGAAATGTGTGGATGTTAATTCCAGCTACGCCCACCACGATCACGACGCTCTGATGGGTGTTGACGGCGACCACCTTCGATCAGGGCGCGACGTGCCTTTTGCACATCACTCTCATGCTTGAGCAAGACGGTCAATGTGTTTTCGAGGATTGTCTTGTCGATGCTATCTGCGTTAATCATCACCAACGATTTTGCCCAGTCAATCGTTTCAGAAACACTGGGATTCTTCTTCAGATCAAGATTGCGGATGCCCTGTACGACCTCAACAGCTTGTGCCGCCAGCTTTTCGTTGAGTTCCGGCACGCGCATCTTGACGATACTTAATTCGGATTCATGCGACGGATAATCCACAAAAAGATACAAACAACGTCGCTTTAGGGCTTCGGAAAGCTCACGGGTGTTGTTACTGGTCAGCACAACATCCGGCTTGTGTATCGCTTTGATCGTGCCGAGTTCCGGTACGGATACCTGAAAATCACTCAAAATTTCGAGCAAGAACGCCTCAAATTCAGCGTCAGCGCGGTCAATCTCGTCGATCAATAACACCACCGGCTCATCTGATGTGATAGCTTGGAGCAGGGGACGTGCTAGCAAAAACCGTTCGGAGAAGAAGACATTTTCTTCCTGCCCAAGGCGGTCTGCGGCGGCGGTCAGTGTATCTGAATCAGCGAGTACCTGACTGAGCTTATCGCGAAGCAATTGCGTATAGAGCATCTGCTTGGCATATTCCCATTCATAGAGTGCCTTGCTTTCGTCTAAGCCTTCATAACACTGCAAACGGATCAACGGCTTGCCTGTCGCACCAGCCCATGCCTTTGCCAGTTCGGTTTTACCCACACCGGCGGGACCTTCTGCGAGTAGAGGCTTGCCTAATTTATTCGCCAGGAAGCTAACAGTAGAAATCTCATCGGTCGAAATATAATTTTGCCCATTTAGTCCTTCGGTTACCTGGCTAATACTCTCAAACATTCGTTTCTCCACTAATCTTATGATTCTTCGGTTGTGTTCATTGCTTCAATTTGCTCATCAGTCATCCCGAAACGACGACGGCGCTGGCTATAGGCTTGCAATGCCTTGAGCAGTTCCGTTTTATCAAAATCGGGCCAGTAAGAGGGTGTGGTGTAATACTCCGAGTACGCCCCTTGCCAGATGAGGAAGTTACTCAGACGAAATTCACCGCTGGTTCTCACGATTAAATCAGGATCAGGCAAATCACCGGTATACAGGTAACGGTTAATCAGATTTTCGTCAATCTGTTCCGCCGGAATACCATCTTTGACGATCTCTTGAACCGCATGCACAATCTCATCCCGTCCGCCATAATTAAAGGCGACGTTGAGTATCAATTTATCGTTATCTTTTGTGTAGTCACAGGCTTGCAAGATTTTCTTCTGTAAGCGCTTATGCACGCCATCCATCTTACCGATATGGCGCACCTGTACACCATTTTTGTGTAACTTCTTGACCTCTTGATCCAATACCAGATTGAGAATACTCATCAGTGCACGGACTTCTGCCGGAGGGCGTTCCCAATTTTCGGTTGAAAAGGCATAGATCGTGAGAATCTCTACGCCAAACTCAACACACGCCTCTAAAATCGCACGCAGATTTTCCTTCCCCTGTCGATGTCCCTCTGCACGGGGTAGTCCGCGTGATTTTGCCCAACGTCCGTTGCCATCCATGATGATTGCGATGTGTTTAGGGACATTTTCTGGAATGTCTATATCTGCTACGGCATCCTGTGGTTCACCATGTCGTAGTGCCATTGATGAATTTGCCTCTCTGTTTGTGGTTTAACGTTCATTATGACCGTTAGTTGAGTAAGTGATCTATCGCTTAGTTACGGATAAGCAACGTCTCCTATTTAAGAAGGCAACGGTATCGTCCTATAAAACATCTGTGTAAAGCGCTTGGCTATCAGCGCGATGTTGTACTCAACCGCTTATCCGATATTCAGCTTACTCTATTTACACATCTAGGATCTCTTTTTCTTTGTCCTTGCCGGTTGAATCGATTTTTTCGACACTTTTGTCGGTCAATTTCTGGACTTCGTCCTCGCCACGTTTCTTATCATCTTCGGAGATCATTTTCTCTTTTTCAAAGTCAGCAAGGTCCTGATTTGCACTCCGACGGATGTTGCGAATGGCAACGCGGGCTTCTTCTAGTCGTTTGTTGACAACCTTGACGAGGTCCTGGCGACGGTCACGGGTTAATGGTGGCATATTCAGGCGAATATTAGAACCGTCGATGCTCGGGTTAATGCCAATATCTGATATTTGGATGGCTCTTTCAATCGCTTTTACCGCACTATTATCATAAGGACGGATAAGAATTTGCATAGGTTCTGGTGTGGAGATATTGGCAAGCTGTCGCAGTTCAGTATCTTGACCGTAGTAATCAACCATCAACTTTTCTACCAGACCGGTGCTCGCCCGTCCACTACGGATACCGCGCAGATCTTCTTCCAGCACAGAAACCGTTGAATCCATTTTACTTTTAGTTTCACTCAAAATATCGTTAATCATGATCTTTTCTTCCTTTGCGTTAACTTAAAGCGAACGCCATTCACTAAAGGCAAGTGTACATCATTTACATATTTTACCGGAAAAAAGCCTGCAACGGGAATGGACTGTGGAAAATTGTCGGGTGATCCTGTTATTCATGGGTTATCGGTGTAGGTATTATCCCGCCCCCATCGCTAGTGTGGCATATGGGCTGATCTGTACACCAGCCCATCACAATAAATCCTCAAATCGTCTATTGTTGAGCGATAACACGCGCATTATACAAGATTAGGGGCGTTGCCAGCCTGTCCACCCCCGCGCTTGCCATGCCGCATAAAGTGCAACGGAGCCGACTGTCGCCACGTTCAAGCTCGCGACCTTGCCACGCATGGGCAATGTCAACAGAATGTCGCAGGTTTCTCGTACAAGACGGCGCATGCCTTCGCCTTCACTGCCTAGTACCAGTCCAAGGGGCATATCGAGGTCAACTTTTCCCAGGGGTTGCATCCCTTCGCCGATATCTAACCCGACAAACCAAATGTCCTGCTTTTTAAGGTCTTTGATGGTGTTGACTAGATTGGTTACCTGCACCACCTTAAGATGCTCCACCGCGCCGGACGATGCCGCTACCACCGATGGGGTGACAGATACGCTACGACGATCCTGCATGATGACCCCGTGTACGCCGACTGCATCAGCGATACGTAATAACACGCCAACATTTTGCGGGTCTTTGAGTAAGTCGAGTAACAACAAGAATGGTTTTTCATCCCTGTCACGGGCGTTTTCCAGCAAATCCTCCACATCGTCCAGATAAGGATACCCGTTGGTGCGTAGTACGGTACTTTGATGATTCGCACCGTTAGAAAGATCATCCATGATTCCACGATTTACACGGCGAATATTCACCCCGCGTTGTGTGGCAAGCTCGGTAATTTCGCCGATCACGCCACGTTCTTCCACGCGCTCCGCTAATAAGAGTTGTTCGATGTCACGTCGTCCTGCGCGTAACGCTTCCATCACGGGCCAATGCCCATAAAGATATTCAGGCATTATTTTACTTTCCAGATTGTGCCGTCTGCGCGATCTTCCAACACAACGCCGATTGCCTCCAATTCATCACGGATGCGGTCACTTTCGGCGTAGTCTTTATTTGCCCGTGCCCGTGCGCGCATGTCGATCATCATTTCGATCAGTTTGCCCTCGCGTTCCCCGTCGCCACTATCCCCGTTGTCGTTTTCAGGAATTAAGCCGAGCACATCGCCACCGAGTTCTTTGTATAGATCATTGATGGCGCTCAGTGTGGATAATCCAACTTCAGCATCATCATTGAGCAGACTGTTCACATCACGCGTGAGTTCCTGCAAGGCGGCGATTGCCTGTGGCGCGTTGAAATCATCATCCATCGAAGACGTGAAATCAGCCTTTGCTTTGTCGAGGCGTTCTAAAAACGCATTGCCGTTATCATTATCCGGTGCGCTATTCATCATCTGACGGGTGAGGCGTACCGCGTTATAGAGGCGTTGCCAACCCGCAGATGCGGCTTCCATCGCTTTATCGCTGTAGGTGACAGGATTGCTGTAATGAGCACTAAGCGCGAACATCCGCACAACCTCGGGACGGTTGTTTTCTAACGCATCCTTGATCGTGATGAAATTGCCCAGACTCTTACTCATTTTGACGGGAATGCCCTCAAAGTCTGCCACATTGAGGCTACCGACAAGCATCCAATAATTAGCGAATGCCTCGCCATTGGCGGATTCACTCTGTGCGATTTCACATTCGTTATGCGGGAAGATATTGTCGATACCCCCACCGTGAATATCAAATGTTGGTCCGAGATATTTCTTCGCCATCGCAGAGCATTCAATATGCCAACCGGGGAAACCTTCTCCCCAGGGGCTATCCCAACGCAGGATATGTTCCGGTTCAGCACGTTTCCAGAGCGCGAAGTCTTGCGGGTTGCGCTTATCACCACGTACCTCTTCGCGGGTACCGGCTTCTTGCTTGTCTACCCGTCGATTCGAGAGTTTGCCGTAATCTTCGTCGCTAGATACATCAAAATACACGCTACCATCAGACACGTAAGCATGCCCTTTGTCGATCAATGCCTGCGTCATTTTGATCTGTTCTGGCACATGCGCGCTGGCACGGGGAGAAATATCCGGGCGCTTTACGCCGAGCGCGTCCAT
The DNA here is from genome assembly GCA_034435575.1 of Anaerolineae bacterium. Lineage (GTDB taxonomy): Bacteria > Chloroflexota > Anaerolineae > Aggregatilineales > Phototrophicaceae > JAVJSU01. The sequence continues at coordinate 6,207 of DAOTXB010000824.1, read as the reverse complement.
ATCCGCGAAGTATTCACGGGTGTAATGCTCAACAATTTGCATGGGGCGTGCCTGTAATTGGCTTGCCTTACGCAAAATACGATCTTCACCGCTTTCCAGCAAGTGCCCGACATCGGTCAAGTTCTGAACATAGAGCACATCATGCCCGCTATAACGCAGATAGCGCACTACCACATCGAATGAGACATAGGTCTTGGCATGACCGAGGTGTGAATAATCTTGCACAGTCGGTCCACAGACGTAGATGCCGATGCGCCCTTCATTGATTGGCTTAAAATCTTGTTTTTCGCGTCCAAGTACGTTGAAAATACGCAACGCCATGCTGTAAATTATCCTTCACTTTACCCTATTAAAATCTTTTAAATTCTAACGCAGAAGTTGATAACCGTATATCCCGATATACGGAAAACTCATGGACTGTTAGTTTTGAGCGGTCTGTTTTTGTGCCCCTTTATCATCAGAGCATCACATTTTTCGTTATGCATTATTCATAAATTAGGGAGGAATATGATTCAATGAGTAAAATATTGAAAATTCGTCGATCAACCGCTACCATGATTCACCCAAGATGCTGTACACTTCACTATGATTGAGATCGTTTGGATTGTGTAATGTCTTATGCCTTTTGAGTATGAAGCCCTTGTCGGACATCTTTATGTTGTTGGTGGTCGTGCGGTCAAAATGACTCCGCCCGGTGCGCTGGTCGAGATCGCGCCACATAAAGCCGCGCGTGGTCGTGAAGCAGATACCTTTTTTACGCTAGTAATACCTTCTGGACAATCAAGCGCGCCGGCACAATTTTATGAACAGTTAGCGAACCTTGCCGCAGAACGGTATTTCAACAGTACCGGTAGTGTAACCTCCGGCTTACGCGATGTATTCACCACGTTGAATCATAATTTGTATGAACATAACAGCAAGCCAGAGAGCAAGAGTTATGAGGCGAATTTGCTGTGTGCGGTCTTACGTGGGAGTGATTTGATCGTAGGGCGTGTTGGACCATCGGTGATGGTGCTTAATCATCAGGGCGAGACGCGTACTTTTCCTGAAGATTTAACCCATGACGAATCGCTCTATACCGCGCCAATGGGTGTGCATCCTATTCCGAATGTCCGTATGTCCCAATATCGCGTGAGTGATGGGTCGCGTCTGATATTAGGCGATTCTAATATCGCTGATATTGATAGCGAACATATTCGTGCGGCGTTGATGGCGCGTGATCTTGCGATGACGGTGGTCACATTTAAGGAACTCGCCCGCCTACAGATGACGCTGATGGCGGTACAGTTTGTGTCGCCGGATGCGCCGGAGGCTGTGTCGTTACCCGCCGGACAATCCACCAAAGAGGTTGAAGTGGCTCTGCGCGAAGCGAAGAAATCCACACCAGCATCAGCAAGCGCGACGGGGGAAAAGCCCGTAAGGGATGAGCGAAAACGCAACAAAAGCGGGGAAAAACTTCAAAAACAAGCACGGCAGGGATTAAGCCGATCTGCATTGGGATTAGCAGGGGTGTTTAATTTGTTGAAAAGGATCATTAATCGCTTTTTCCCACCGCCAAAAGAAGATGATACAAAGATTATTCGTTCACCGATCACAGCCGCATCGGTTATCCTAGTGCCGATTGGTGTGGTGATGCTGGTGATTGTGTTGTGGCTTTCCGGCACAGGCGAGAGCAGTTTTGAGATTTGTGTGGAAGAATCTGTGAGCATCGCACAGACCGCACGGAGCATCCCTGCGAGCGAGGTGCAAACGGCTACAAGTTTGTGGAATGAATTGTTGAATCAGGTGGATGTGTGCAATCAACAACGCCCCGGTGATCCTACAATTGATGCGTTACGGACTGAAGCACAGCAGTTTATCGACCTGACGAGTCAAATTGATCGGCGTGAAGTGGTGCCCATTGAGACATTTACCGCCGCTACATTGACACGCATTATCTCACAGGGGCAAGACTTATATGTGCTGGATTCGGCGAATGGTATTGTATATCGCGCCCAACTCACATCAGATGGACTAACCACAGTGAATCGTGGTACGCCGATCATGCAACGTGGGCGTAATTATGATGGTCGTGTGCTTGAGGATATTATCGACATCGCATTTTCTGATACTGCGGGGCGCGTGATGGCGTTGGATGTTAATGGTACGTTGGTGTCGTGTTCGCCGATGTTCTTAGATTGTACTTCCCAGCAATTGTTGGATGCTGATGTGTGGCTTAATGCACAGGCATTTACCCTTTGGAACGATAGCCTATATGTCTTAGACGCGGGCACACCCTCCGGTCAAATCTGGCGTTATGAACCCACCGGCAACCTGTATCCTGATCCACCCACCGAGCGTGTGCGCGAATCATTTAGCGGGGGTGTTGATTTAGCGATTGATGAAAATGGGTCGATTTATATTTTGCTGGCAGATGGCACGGTCAATAAATATCGATCAGATGAGCGTGAACCGTTCGAGTATCGTGGCTTCCCGGTTGGGCAAGGGATTGATAGTGCGGTGGCGATGTACCTTGACAGCCGTCCGACCAGTCAAACACTATTTTTCGTGAACCAGAATCAGCGCACTATCTATGAAACAGGGCGTACCGGTGGCTTCCGTAACACCTATCGCACGTTCACCGAGGATAACTGGGCATTAATCGCCGATGTGACCAGCACGAATAGCACACCATTGCTCTATGTTGTTTCGGGAAATACAATTTTCGCCTTTAGTCCCAATTAATCAGCACACGATAGTGGGTCGCACACGATAGCAGTCTTCAACCTACCGAAAGCAGGTTTCATGACAGATATTCAGCCCTTAACGATTGAAACAGGTCCTGCGTTAGTCGATCTTGACGTGATCCGTCAGCGCCTGCTCAATGATGCAAAAGGCTATGGCGGGGACGTGTTTGAAGAAGTCGCGGTATTTTTACGCGATGACAATGGTGCGATTATCGGCGGAGCATACGGTGAGTTGGGCTGGGATTGGTTGTATGTTGACTTGTTATGGGTTGCTGAATCGGTTAAAGGGCGTGGCGATGGACGGCGTGTGCTGGGTGCGATTGAGCAATATGCCCTGCAACAGGGTGTGAATCGGGTACATTTAGCAACGACCAGTTTTCAAGCACTTGGCTTCTATCATCATGTGGGTTATCGGTTATTTGGTGTGGTAGAAGACCGTCCGCCCGGGTATCTTTTCTATTTTTTGCGTAAATCAATCACGCCGCAAGTCATCACACCCCCACTTGACGTTGTTACCGCGCCTAAAACTGATGATGTACGGGCGATCTCACGCGGGTTATCCGGTCATAATCGACGACAGGGGGTTCGTGGTAAAGGGGAACGCTTAGTCGTTATTGTGCGCCAGAATAACAACACGATTATTGGCGGGTTGATCGGTGTGACGTATTGGGGCTGGTTAGACCTACAACATGTATGGGTGGACGAGGCATGGCGTGGGCGCAACTATGGGGCGCGTATGCTAACGATGGCGGAGCAAGAAGCCCGTAGGCGCGGTTGTACCGATGTCTTCACGGATGTGCCTGAGTTTTGTGAAGTCTCGTTTTTTGAAAAGCGCGGTTATCAAACCTTTACTACACTGGAAGATCGACCATCCGGTTATCGCACACATTTTATGCGAAAGGCACTCCTGACACGTATCTAAAATATGTGATGTATTGCCAAGCATCAATTAAGATAATTGATAGAATTGCCCTGTATAATTGGGATGTACTTGGAGAGAAATTTCACGATTAAGGGTAGTTTTGATGCGATATGTTTCAGCAATCTTTCTGGTTGTATTGATTTTAGGCGGGTTCTTGCTGTTGGCACGGTCAAGCCAGACCGAAGTGCGTGACATTATCCCTACGGCTACCGAATCAATCGCCCGTGTCATGACACCAAACCCGAATATTACCTATCCACCGGGGCGCGAACCGATTACCTTACCGGCGAACTTTCGTGATGAGCTTATTCATTATATGACCGTTGATCGTGTTGATGAGGTGACCCGCAACCTCTATATTAGCCCGCAAGCGCTCGAAGCTGTTCGCAATGGCGACTCAATCCCGGAAAATACATTGATTGTGATCGAAGCCTTTAACGCCGCGCGTAACCCTGACGGGAGCGTGCAAACAGATGACGATGGCTGGTTGATCCCCGGAGAGCCTTTAGAGGAAATCCACGTCGGTGAACGACGCTCTACGTGGCAAATCTCTGACCTTGCGGCGAGTTCGCATCTTGGTGGGTGGAACTTCGCCGCCTTTGACTTTGACACGCAATTACCCGTGAGCAGTACCCTGAACGATTGTTTTAGCTGTCATGATGCCGCTGATCGCCGTGAGTTTATCTTTTCATTCCCGCAATTAAACCGTTTTGCGCGCACGGGCGAGCTTGAGCAAGTCTATTGTCGTTTAGCAGATCGGCAGATTTGTTTTTGATTAAAGTGATTTCTTCCGCCTTATAACTGCTCATGTGCTAGCCGGGATGCCCAAAATTCTCGGCTTTTTGTATCTTTGTACACAAATTTCCAAGTCTCAAGGTACAGAAACGGCGATCATGATAAGATTATGTTGGTACACGTTTATCTTATCGCAGGCGGAAGTCATACGATTAAACATAGACTTACAAAGAAAAAAACAAAATCCTTACAAAATATCCATGATGCTTTGCAGAATCTAGCCGTATCCTTTTCATAGGGCTATCGGTATATACGATAGAGTGTGGTCAATCACACGATTAAATGATCTTTTGTCAATTATTTGTGCCATATCGGTACACTTCAGTGGCTCAATTCATTCCAGGAGGAACGAATGAATTCTTATCTAGAACGCTTCACGTCAACAATACTTTCAGCAATTATCCTTTTATCTATGGTGTTAAGTCTGGTGCTCCCCGCCGGGGGCAACCATTTTGCACAGGCGCAGGAGGTAACAGCAGAACCCCCTGTAGACTCGCCTGAGCAAGCCCCACCGCCTGTTGAGTTACCGGAAGCGGAAGCAACCGCAGAGGCAACCCCACAGGTTGATGCCCCACCCGTGATCCCGACGGACAATCCGGTTACTGATCCGGTTGTTGTACCGCCTATTGTAGAGACAACCAGTTATATGGATGACTTTCAGGATGGTGATACAAACGGATGGGCGTTAAGTGCTGGATGGATACTCAGTTCCACACCTGCGGATGGCAATGTCTATCTGATGACAAATGGTAGCTTTGAAACCGCCACCGTCCCCGGCTTTAGCTGGGCAGATGTAGCGGTTTCTGCACGTTTGGGGATCACACCCGGTAACACAGCAAATGTTGCTGTACGCGTGGGTGCGGATAACTATAATGTGACTTTTCGTGCTGATGGCAGTGTGAGCTTGTTCCAGGGTATGACGCCGTTGACGGAAACAGTCGCTACCGCCACCATCGCCGAAGGGGACATCCTCCCACGCTGGTTTGCTGTCAATATTCAGGCAGTGGGCAATGTGATTACGATCACGGTTGATGGTACCCCAATTATCAACTTTACAGCACCTGTCGCATTACCGGCAGGATCTGTGATTTTTAGCAGTGGCGTGAACAACACCGGCGCTGTGATGATTGATGATGTGAACTTGAGCCAGATTGCTGGTTCTCCGGTTGTTGTCCCGGTAGTCACTGAAGATGCACCCGTTATTGTTGATGTGCCTCCACAGGAAACACCGACGGAAGAAGCGCCTGTTGTGGTGGTTGACCCCGTTGTTGAAGCCACTGAAGAAATCGTGGTTGATCCAGTAGAAACAACACCGGAAGCGACCACTGAGGTGGAAACAACCGCTGAAGCCACTGCAAATATTGAGGTGACCGAAACGGTTGAGATTGTCGAACCCACACCAGAAGCGACCACCGAGGTAGAGACAACCCCAGAAGCGGAAATTACTGCTGAAGCGACCACCGAGGTAGAGGTCACTGCCGAAGCTACACCAGAAGCAGAAACAACCCCTGAACCAGAAATTGTTGAAGATCCGTCTGCGGACGATGCGACGATTTTCACAGATTTCGAGGGTGAAATTAGTGGATGGGCATTTAGTGAAGGTGCTTCTGTTGTCATTACCGAAACAGGGGCTGTTCTGGCGATGAGCGCAGACGCGATCTTACAGCCGGAACCCGCCGTCTTTTTAACAGATTTACAACTTGACCTGCTGGTGAACATTACACCGGAACAGGATAGCGTCACACAACAATCCGACGATGCAGA
>DAOTXB010000823.1:0-3706 GCA_034435575.1 Anaerolineae bacterium | reverse complement strand
ATGCCCGATGAATCGATACGCGGTGTACGGGCAAGAATGCGTCAAACAACGCAAAACAGCGTTAACGCCCTGCGTTTGAATCCTGCGTTGATCGTAATTGTGGTTGTTGGCTTTATTATTGGGTTATCACTCGGTGGTTTTGACCGCCTGTTTACGCCTCATTTTTTGACGTATGATCCTCCCTATGATCCGGTGGTCTGGTACGGTATTCTGTTTGGCATTATCTCACTCTGCTCTGCACTCATTTTGGAATGGATACGCAAACGCGCTAGGATGATAACACCTGAGGCGATACGGCGCACCATCGCGCTGTTATACGCTGGCACTATCGTGGGCAATATCATGTTTGTGCTGGCGGGCAACTTTGGCATGGCATTGCTCGCCTTCTGGTTTAGTCAGATGCTCCGCACAACCGTTCGCCCACTCATCATCATCTGGATCAATACCATCGCCGAAAGCCATGTACGGGCGACGAGCATTTCGATGTACTGGCAATCGAACGCGCTCGGGCACATCATCGGTTTGCCGATAATCGGGGTCATCGGCAGTTTGTTCACACTCCGTATCGCGCTGATGACTGCGGTGATTGCGTTGACTCCGGCGGTAATCTTGCTGGCACGTTCTCCCACCAAAACAGCGGAATCAATAGTTGATTAATATTCGCTCAAATCGCTTTATGTGAACTTTTTCACATGGTATACTTTTTAGTGAATAGTCAAAAGCATCTTATATTGTATGTGTTTCTTGCAAAGCTAATGACTAAAAACTGACGACCACCAACTAAAACTAGAAACTCCTGCCCACAGGTGGTAGATTTATTGGTAATTCAGGACAATGGAGAAAAGGACATTCATTATGGCAAAAATCGGACTGTTTTACGGAAGCAGTACAGGCAATACAGAAACTGCCGCTTTTCAGCTCAAGGAAAAGATGGAAGCTATGGACGGCATCGACACGGTAGACGTTCACAATATCGGTGCATCCGACGAAGCGAAAATTCTCAGTTATGAGTATCTTATCTTTGGCATCCCAACATGGAACACTGGCGAACTACAGGATGACTGGGCGATCTTCTTCCCCAAATTAGGGAGCATGGATTTCTCCGGCAAAAAAGTCGCGCTCTTCGGGCTTGGCGACCAGAACGGTTATGGCTTCAATTTCCTCGATGCGATGGGCGTGCTAGGGGATGAAGTGTTGATTCAAGGTGGAGACCTGATCGGGTATTGGTCAAAGCGTACCTATGACTTCGCGGAATCACTGGCGATTGACAATGACTTCTTCATGGGTCTGGGCTTAGACAACGATGGTCAAGCTGAGATGACCGATGCGCGTATCGTCAAGTGGGCGGAGTGGATCAAGCAAGATTTCGGAATCTAAGCACTCTGCTGAATGATGATGAAAAATTGAGGGTATGTGCGCTGGCATGTACCCTTTTTGATTTGACGAGTTATCTATGGTGCGTATATGCACTTATTTAGGACTTTCGCTTCCATCGTTTATTGTGATGAAATTATGTGTCGGTCTTTTCCAATGACATAGAAATTGTAGGGATGGATCGGTGTATCCATCCGCAGGTGAAGCCGGAGGCATACCTAGATGCCTCCCTACAGCATGCATATTTGATTGCAGTGTATCCATCTGAAAAAATCTTTACAGCAGGCAAAAGTCCTACTATTTATCCGTCAGCGCTACCTCTACACGCACTTTGCCCGCACGGTCATGCTGAGCGGTCAGCTCGATAACCCCGCCCTGTGGGGCATGAATCACCCATTCACACTTCGCACGATTTGGTGCGGCAACATCGGTGAAGTGCGCGGCGCTCTCCACCCACCACCGTCCTTCGAGTTGCCCCATATCTTCGCGTAATTTGCCCGTTTTGAGGGTAGCCCCTTCCGGCAACGTAAGCTCAGCGATCACCCCGCGCACAATTTTGCGCTCCAAAGCCCGTTTACTGCCATAACTCGGCAACCAACCACTATTATCGACGACCAATCGCAGATGATAGGTATCATTATCCAATGGGGTTAGGTCTAAATCATAGATTTCGAGTTTTGGGGTCAACAACGCCTGCCACACTAACCACGCGGCAAACGGCGCGATCTCTTTTTCCAGCAGATGCGGGGGCGGGTTGCGCCATGCATATTGCATATCCCATCCACCCAGCTCGACCTGTCCTAATTGGGGATGCTCGAACGTATACCAATCGACGTAGCCTTTGCCGTCGAGTTCCTCATCGCTCCATTTGAGCAACTTCATATCATCTTCAATAGGGTGCTCACGGAACCAGTCGATGTATTTATAATCGCTGATGCCCGCTTGCTGTTGCGGACTCCAGATTTCCACGCCCCACATATATAAGCCCAGATGTTCATAAATCCAATCAAACCCACCGGAGATATTCTGTCGGGGATGATAGCGAAAATCATGAAAAATGGAGATATTCGGGTAACCGGTCATCTCTGTGCCCGCTTTCCCGACCTTTTCATATGCCCAGAGGTCTTCTGCGGGCATCTCGGAGTCGGGCTTATTGGCGAAGGGGCGTAATAACACACCGCTGAAGGTATGAAATGAAGTGCCCGAGCAAATATTACGATGACGGGCGATAAAATCCACCACAGCGCGGACTTCTGGCTCAGAAGTAGGGTATGGACCCGCCCCAGGTTGTTGAAAGTCCTGTCGCCAATCCGCCGGAAAATTGCGATTCATGTCCAAACTTTCTTTCGGCGGTTTACGGGTGATGGTCACGCCATCGTAATTGTCGACCAAGCCTTCCACCATGACGCGATAATAGGTTCCGCCAACCTCAATTGGGTCACGCCGGACGAGCAAGCGCGGTTCGTCAGGGTGCAATTTCCACGGACCATGCGGGTCTTTTAGTCGCATCATCAACATGCGCCCGTCACCATCAATGTCGGACATCTCAATGCCATCAAGCGCGTCTTCATCATAAGGATAAGGGCGGGTACTCGAACGCCGGATTTTGGGGACATCTGCCAGTGCCCATTCCGCGCCATCAGGGTTAACACGCGGGCAAATGTAGAATGTGCGTGTATCCAGCGCACGGGTCATATCGTCATCTTTGCCATAGTTCGCTGTCAAGGTTTCGATCAAATGTAAACACAGACTTGAGGGCGACACTTCGCTGGCGTGGATATTGCCATCAACCCATGTCGCGGGCTTATCTTCCGGTGTGCCGGTATCGCGTTGGGTCAGTGTTGCTAGCCAGATGTCGCGCCCTTCATAGCTTTTGCCGATGCTCTCCACACTGACCAGCGCCGGAAATTCCTCAGCATACGCATGAAGCAAACGGGTTAAATCATCATAGCGATAATAGCGATCAAAGTAGATTTCTGGCATAGTGTTCTCTTTAATAGTCATGGCTTCAATAAGTGCGGAAACTATACCAGACGCGCCAGCAGGTTGCTATGTCTGGCGGTATGTGTGGGTCTTAGTCTGAGCACAGGTTTTTGCTGGAATTTAACCCTTAGCGCAAAAAATAGGTACAATAACCTCTTAATTTTCGTCAGATAGCGGCAACAAGCAAGATGGGCAACTGCACCCTAACTATAGAGACAACTTAGACCTAATTTAAACAAGACGAATGAGGAGTTATTTTTATGCACGGTTTAATGATGGATTATCAACTGACGATTGATCGTATTATCGAACATGCCAATCGGCTTTTCCCACACAAAAAGATCACCAC
>DAOTXB010000822.1:0-2297 GCA_034435575.1 Anaerolineae bacterium | reverse complement strand
CAAATTGATGCTGGGATGCATGATCGCATCTTCGCGGTTAACGCACGGGCGACAGCTCTCCTCATCGCAGAATTTGCCAAACGCCATACACAACGAAGCGCGAATTGGGGACGGATCATCACGATTAGCACCGATTCCGCCCGTTGTTTTCCATCAGAAATCGCCTATGGTGCCAGTAAAACCGCGTTAGAAAGTTATAGCCGGAGCGCCGCCGTTGAACTCGGTCAATTTGGCATCACGGTTAACATTGTCTCGCCAGGTCCAATTCAAACCGGCTACATCACTACAGAAATGGAGCAATCCATCAACCAGAACACACCACTCGGACGTGTTGGTTACCCGGATGACATCGCGGATGTCGTCGTCTTCCTCGCATCAGAACAGGGACGCTGGGTAAGTGGTCAACTGATTCACGTCGGTGGCGGTCACCGCATGTAACACAAAGGAGAAACGACTATGAAAAATTACACTGTACGCCACTATCAGACCGATCACGATGTCTACGCGATGCAGGCAATGAATGCACAATCCATCGCAGAGGCGGGTTTGTGTGGCTATTTACACATAGGGGATATTCCCCATCGCATTTTTAACGGCTTACGACGTGAAAATCCGCAAGAGCTGGTCTGGCTCTGGCGCAATACACAGGGAGAACTTGTCGGGTTTGTGATGACTTATCCGGGTGTGAACGGTTTTGATATGGTTGTGCATCACGCGCATCGGGCAGGCGACCTGGAAGCAGACATGATCGCACATAGCATCGAACAATGCCGTATTCAGATGGAAAAACGCGATCAAAAAGTTGAAATCGGCACAGATGTCGATGCCTGTGATTCGATCAGAATCGACGTATTAACCAACGCAGGATTTGAAAAGCGTGACCATCTCTATTGGCTTACGGAACGTGACCTGTCGCTCCCAATACCTGATCCCGTCTTGCCACAAGGCTACACGATACGCAGTGCGGCAGGCATACACGAAGCCCAAAAGCTCATTGACGTACACAGCAGTGGGTTTGGGTCGAACTGGACGCTGGCGCAATACGAACGGGTGATGACCTCACCCGGTTATTCAACGGAGCGTGAATTAGTCGTTGTCGCTCCAGACGGGCAATTTGCCGCATTTTGTATCATCTGGTTGGATGACATCAATAAAATTGGTTATTTTGAACCCGTCGGTGTCCACAAAGCGTTTCATCGTAAAGGGTTAGGCACCGCGTTGATGCGCTATGGCATGCAGGTCATGGTTGCACAGGGTATGGCTCTGGCGACAGTCTTACATGGGGTCGATAATCTCGCTTCGACTGGCTTATATGCCTCGCTTGGGTTTAAGCAAACGCATCCCATCTATGATTATCAGCTCAATCCGCAGGCGAAAGATCGACCCGAATGAATTGAGCAGATCAGCTGTCAACGTAGGATTCAGCGCAAAATATCAAGAAAACCAGTCAGGTCATCAAGCAGATAATCTGGCTGGGCTTCTTTGAGTAACGCATTGTCTTCAAAACCAGTTTTGACCGCCACCGCAACACCACCGACAGCCCGCGCACACTCAATATCGCGCACTGTGTCACCAATGATAATCACATGCTCCGGCTGAATCTCACAATCACAGACCGTATTCGCCCGTGCTAATGCTAATTTAGGGAGATCATTGCGATCAATCGCTTCACTGCCATAAGCACCAACAGCGAACCACGCGGTATCAAATCCTGCCGCGCCCAATTTTATCCCCGCGCTAGACCGTGTATTACCGGTGACAATGCCGATCATAACGCTATTATCCTCACGCAAGGTTTGTACAACCTCATGTGCCATCGGCATCACCGTAACTTCTGCATCATGAATAACATCCCGCAAGTGCTTTGCCATCGCTCGTTCAAAATCTGGCATTGTCTCGCCGATTCGCGCATGATCATAACCAGAATCATGCAGAAGTTCGACCAGTGTGTGCCAGTCGGTTTTCCCGCCAAATTGATGTTGGTCAATGCGTCCGGCAGTACCATACACGTCCATCATCGCGAGGCGAGTCGAGGTTCGCCCCGCGCCCTTTGTGCGTAATAATGTGCCATCAATGTCGAACAATACAAGATGTTTTATCGTCATAAGGTGTATACTTTCATTGCTAGAAACTGCGATTTTGGATAAAGTGCCATATTTGGGATATATCCCGCAAAAATTTGGGAAATAACGCGTTAATTGTGACAATTTATCATTAATTTTGGGATAAATTTGGGATAAAAAATTTAACATTTGGGAAAGGATATAACCAGAATGGATTTTACTGGCAAAGTCGTA
>DAOTXB010000821.1:0-2378 GCA_034435575.1 Anaerolineae bacterium | reverse complement strand
GAAGGTGCAATGGGCAGAGATCATGGCAAATTAGATGTACGTTGCCATCCTGTTATCGAAGTAAGAATTACAGAAGATGCGCTGGTGGTTGAACTCGTGGTAGCGTCTGAAAGCTGGTTCGACCAACAGAATCTGGCTGGTAAACTGACTATCGACACCCACCGCCGTGCTTTATATGACCTTTTAGACAATCTTGATGAAGATTATCTGGTTGGCTTCTGGGGTGGCTCACAGGTTGATGATATGCACATCTCCACAGGGCAACTCCCACCGCCACACGTTTTATACCAATGGCTAGATACCTTCGCCGCCGGACGCGATTACTTCCGCATTGGCGTATGGTACGAGATTGAAGATGAGCGCCTCAGCGAAGACAATATTGAAACTGAGATTCTTGATCGCATTCATGATTTAAACACCATTTATGACTTTATTTCCTGGAACAGTAACAACAATTTCCACGAATTTTATAAGCGCAGTCTGGCTAAAGTGCGCTAATTACGCCATATTTGCCAGCAGAATACACTTTTAATACCCCTTTCTCGCTCAGTGACAAAGCAAGAATCAAAAACGCCCGTCGTGATGATGGGCGTTTTCGAAAAGGGAGGGAGTTACACCATGTTTATACGGTGGATGTTTGCATATGTTAGTGTGATAATGCACTCATCACACCATGCTTATATTGACGTGGGAGCATGTCCACCTCTTACCTGCAAAAATAAGGAATAAATGAGTAAGTCCTTACAAGCCCGCGCCTAACTTTTCCATGTTTTCGCAAGTACACGCACCCAATTTTTATAGCCAATCTTACGGAGTGCATCGTCATCAAAGCCAGCATCGCGCAATGCGTCGATCAATAACGGCAAGCCCGTAACATCCCCGATAGCGGAAGGGACACTCGTACCGTCAAAGTCTGACCCCAATGCAACATGGTCAATGCCCATGCGTTCTACCATATAGGTGATATGCCTGACCATCACGTCTATAGTGGTATCTTTTGCAGATGGTCCAGCCGGGTCCAAAAATGATACCGAGAAATTTAAGCCCACCACCCCATCAGAATCAGCGACGGCATCCAATTGTTTATCCGTCAGGTTGCGGGTAACCGGGCAAATGGCATGCACATTAGAATGGGTGGCGACAAGGGGTGCATCTGTATGCCTGGCGACATCCCAGAAACCCTTTTCGTTCAAATGGGAAAGGTCCATCATAATACCGAGTTCGTTACACGCCTTCACGAGTGCAACCCCCGCATCTGTTAATCCATCACCGGTATCTGGTGATTTGGGAAAGCCAAAAGGCACCCCATGACCGAATGCTGTGGGACGGCTCCACACCAAACCCAATGAACGCAAACCGGCTTGATACAATACTTCTAGCGCATAAAAATTTGTGTCGATGGCTTCTGCACCTTCGATATGAATAATCGCCGCAACGCTATCCCCGATGATGGCAGGTTCTAAATCTGCATGATGGCGCACAATCGTAAAGTCACTGTTCGATTGTTTTTCCATGCGATAAAGGTGTGCCATGAGGCTCATGACAAAGGCAAGCCCATAGGCTTCTGTGATCGGTTCCGGGAAGGGCATCAAAAAACTACCATCGGCGTTCTGGAAATCTGCAAGCACCGGACGTTTTTTGCTTTCATCGCGCGGGGAGGGAATAAAGCAGGCAAAAAAGCCACCACCGAAATTGATCTCTTTAGCACGAGGGAGGTCAATGTGTCCACCTTCGTTACGGGTAAAGAAATCGTAACCGTTCTCACGCTCATAACGCAATACGGTGTCATTATGTCCGTCAAAAATGGGAATAGGGGTCATTTTGTGTCCTTAACTCATAGATCGTAGGTGAAGTGTCATGTAAGGTTACCTCATGTGATTCTATAATTTAGTAACAAGTTCGCAAATAGGGAGTAAGTCCAATGATGATGATAATGAAACGTATCAGTATAATCTTGAGTGCATTTTGTTTGCTGGCGATTGCCCTACCTGCACAGGCGCAGGACAGTAACTTAGTGGTTAATTCTGGCTTTGAAAGCACGAGCTATAGCTTTGTGAGCGCAGACCCACTGGCGCTCGCGGTAACATATAATGTTCCCGCAGGTTGGGGTGGTGGTGTGGTGCAGTCTCCACGCTCGGAAACATGGATGAACGTGCATCCAACCGGCTTCCCACACAATGGACCCTTTAAATTACAGGGCAACAGTTCGTTTCATATGTCGCGCGGTGGTGGCACGTTTACGGCGTATCTGTATCAACAGATCAGCGTTACTGAAGGATCGCCCTTAGAAGGTGGTGCGTGGGCGTTTATCGAAAATGGGTCTGGTTCTGCGATTGCCCGTGTTGGCATTGACCCGACCGGCGGTGTTAACCCATTTG
>DAOTXB010000820.1:0-16183 GCA_034435575.1 Anaerolineae bacterium | reverse complement strand
CTGTGACCAACGCATTTGGCGAGCAGTCGTTCTCATTCATCGCACCAGATGGTTATTTCTGGACAATTTTGAGCGGATAAGGGCGCATATGAGTGACGAAATCACCCCCTATTATCAGGCATTGGCATTGCAAACACGCTGTTTTGCTGTCAACGGCATGCAGGCAGACGATGCTCGCGCTCGCATGATGTCAACGATTGACCGCATCGGGGGTCAAATTCGCGCCAGTAAAGCGTTTATCGGGCAAGACCTCAAGCTGGTTGTGTTGCCCGAATATTTTTTGACGAGCTTCCCTACCCGTGAAAGCATCGCGCAATGGCATGACATCGGGTGTATTGATATGGACGGCAAAGCATATGAAGCGCTAGGTAACATAGCACAGTCCAACCATGTGTATCTATCCGGCAATGTGTATGAACGCGACCCCAATTTCCCAGCATTATATTTTCAAACATCATTCTGCATTGCACCGAATGGTGACACCATTTTGCGCTATCGACGCTTGAATAGCATGTTCGCCCCCACCCCGCATGATGTGTGGGATCAATACCTCGATATTTATGGCTTAGAGGGTGTTTTCCCGGTTGCAGATACATCAATTGGACGATTAGGTGCAGTAGCCAGTGAAGAGATTCTGTATCCAGAGATTAGCCGGATGATGGCGATGCGCGGCGCGGAAATTTTGCTCCATTCATCAAGCGAAGCGTCTAGCGCACAGATCAGCCAGAAAGAGGTGGCGAAACGTGCACGTGCGATTGAAAACATGGTTTATGTGGTCAGCGCAAACAGTGCGGGCATTTCAGGGATCGGGATTCCGGCTGATTCGACCAATGGCAATTCACAGATTATTGACCCGAAAGGACACATGCTGGCAGAAGCGGCACAGGGAGAAAGTATGATCGCTCATGCGGAGATTGACCTTGAGGCAATACGCCGTTTGCGCCGAAGACCGGGCATGGGCAACCTGCTGGCACGGCAACGATTTGAACTTTACGCACAAATGTATGAACAGCATAGTTTTTACCCCGCCAACACGCTTAAAGATGGCATCACAGATAAAAGCCAATTTATGCAACAGCAGATGGCGACGATCAAAAAACTCTCCGATGAGGGGGTGATTTAATTGACGGCGGACAAGACAATCGCAGTCAGAAATCCACGTACAGGCACGGTTGACACACACATCACACCAACTAGCCCCGCTCAGGTTGAGATAATTACCGCACGGTTACGCGACGGACAACGGGATTGGCTCAACGGCGGGATTGGCGCACGAATAGACGCGATGCACCGTTGGAAACAGGCGATTCTATCCCAAAAATCTGTGCTGGTGGATGCTATCACGCATGATACCGGGCGCGAGCGTGAAAGCGAACTGGAAGTGTTGGGCGTGGTCGGCATGATTGATCGCTGGTGCAAACAAGCACCCGGTATTTTGCGCGATGGAGAACCACAGGACACCTCTGTACCGTTTATTAACGTACGGAGTCAATATGTGCCGTATGCGCTGGTCGGTGTGATTAGCCCCTGGAATTTCCCGCTGTTGTTGTCGTTGATTGATGCGGTGCCTGCTCTGCTTGCCGGATGTGCGGTGATTGTCAAGCCGAGTGAGGTGACACCACGGTTTATTGAACCGTTACAAGAGACGATCAACGCGGTGCCGGAACTTGCCGATGTGCTGGCATTTGCCATGGGTGACGGGGAGACGGGACAAGCGATGATCGCACAGGTTGACAGTATTGCGTTTACGGGCAGTGTAGAAACAGGTCGTAAAGTGGGTGCATCAGCGGCAAAGTATTTTATTCCGGCATTTTTAGAACTCGGCGGGAAGGACGCCGCCATCGTGCTAGAAAGCGCCGATATTGATTATGCGTCCAGTGCAATTTTATGGGGCGCAACAAGTAATGCTGGGCAAGCATGTCAGTCGATTGAACGCATTTATGTGCAGGACACCGTGTATGAAGCGTTTGTAGATACGCTCTCCATGAAAGCACAACGGGTTAGATTAACCGTCGAGGGCGGTCCTATCGGTCCGATCATCGCGGAAGATCAGGTCAGGATCATTGAGGCACATCTGAAAAACGCGCTAGTGCAAGGCGCAAAAGCAACGTGTGGTGGTCAGATCGAAATCCATGACGGTGGCGCGTATTGTCGTCCAACCGTGTTGATTGATGTTGAACACAGCATGGATGTGATGACTGACGAAACCTTCGGACCGATTTTACCTGTGATGCCCTTTTCCACATATGATGAAGCCGTTTCCCTCGCCAATGATACGCGCTATGGCTTAAGTAGTGCGGTGTTTGGTGCAGATGAAGAGGCGCTGGCAGTCGCCCGACAGCTCGAAGCGGGAGCGGTCAGCATTAATGATGCGTCACTGACGGCGATAATTTACGATGGCGAAAAAATGTCATTTAAGATGAGTGGCTTGGGCGGATCACGGATGGGCGAGAGTGCGATCAAACGGTTTGTACGCACTAAAGCGCTCATCCACAAACAGGGTGATATGGATGATCCCTGGTGGTATGCAGACGCAAAACGGAACCGTGACAGTAATTAATATAGTTGAGGGCAACAATTGCCCAAATTGAACTTATACACATCACTATTTGGAGGAACATATTATGACAACGACAGCGTTTAATAGAGAGGTAATGCCCCTGTTGGCGAGACATGAGGGCGATTGGTACGGTACATATACGCACACCGACGCGACAGGCAACATCGTCGAGGAGCATCTGTCACATTTGATCTCAGCTTACCCTGACGACGGATCGTGCGATTATCATCAGATTAACCGCTATTTATGGGAGGATGGGCGCAAAGAAGAGCATCTCTTCCCCGGTAATTATGATCCCAACGAGAAAAAAATGGTGTTTGATACCGAGCGCATTTATGGCTGGGCGCGCGCGGTGGACGAACGGCACATGCAACTGATGTTCACCTATAAGGGCGATTCTAGTGAAAAGTATGTGTACGAATTTGTGCATTTGAGCGACGATGGACACCATCGCACGCGCATCTGGCATTGGTATGAAGGAAATGGTGAGGTGTATCGACGGACATTGATTAAAGAATCCCGCCACGCAACTGAAGCCCATGACCCTATCAAATAGCGTAAATCTGATCGAAGCGATGCCATTGCTCGCCAAAAATGGCGGTGATTGGTACGGTACTTATATTCATGTGGATGAAGATGGCAACATCCTTGATAAACACCGGAGTCATTTAATCCCTGTGTTTGAAGATGGCGCATCCGATTATCATCAGCGCAACATTTATACATGGGACGATGGACGACAGGTGGAATATACATTTGTTGGCAGATATGAAGATGGTGCGGTGATTTATGATACCGATCGTATCTGGGGCAAAGCGTGGGAATCCGATGAACATACCATGATTTTGCGATTTCATTACAAAGATGATCCTGATAAATATATTTACGAGTATATTCATCTGAGCGATGATGGTGAACACCGCACGCGCATGTGGCAATGGTTCAACGAAAAAGGAGAGGTATATAAGCGCACATTGATTAAGGAAACACGTATCCCGCCGGATTAACGCGGTTGTGTGACATGCAAATAGTCAGGACTTCGGCTGGAGGGTGATTATCTCGACGTGATGCAACACTCCACGCTGAAACCATTGGCGTAACAGCAACAAGAGACCGCTATCATTGTCCAGAAATTCCATTGTGTCGATGCGTGTGCTTTGTGGAGTGTAGAGCACACTTTCCTGCAACCATCCATAACGCTTTGATTTGCCATATAACGGCTGTTGTGCAGTCCCGCCCGGCATGGTCAACGTCCCGCGTAAATCATGAAGACCGTCGCCGGATGGTTGATGATCGAGCATAAACATTTGCCCGTTGGCGTAAGTTTCTGTCACTGTTTGATCGTCAGAGGTGCGCGTAACGACATTTTCGATTTTGAGCTTGCCCGTAACAGCATACAACGCCGCCTCCCCTACCCACTGTGTGTCAATATTTGCTGGAAACTGTGTACCTTTAAATTCTGCCCAATGGTCGGGCGCATCAGTGACTTCTGGATAGGCGATGCCGATAATATTGGCAATCATATGTCCGGCGTTGAAGAACTTACCACCTGTGATTTGTCGTTGTGGTGTTGGCATCAGCGCGAATGAGATGAAATTATGCCCGAAGCGTGTCCATATTCCCTGCCCGATAATGGCAGATTCTCCATAGGGCATACCACTGCCGATTACATCTGGTCCGTGATATTGGCGGACGACTCCCTGACGTATGAGATCGAATGTCCATTCACCCGCAAAGCCACCCATAGCATGATCGTTGAGTTCGGGTGGAGTCTGCATGCGTTGAATAACCCGTAAGCGCCCGTCATCGCGTGGCTCTAGATGACGGTGCTGATGGATGATCCCTACAAATGTGCCATCGGGGTTATAGACGTATTCGCTGACGAGCCAACGTCCGGTGAAATTATCGCTCATGCATATCCTTACGAGGGTTCAAAGTGCAATATGCCGTATTGTACCCCGATACGCTGTCCACCCCGATATACATTGTGGAGTATGACTTTGCGTGTGCCGTCTGAGCGCACAACTTCGCGTCGCCATATGCGTAGATCCTTGTTGAGGTGATGAAACTGTCCACTCATCGCTCGCCCACCGACCAGATTATAACTCCCGACAACATCACCCGATGGTGTCCACGCTTGCCATTGGTTTGTATTGATTGTGATGCTGTGTGGTGCAATGTTGAAGCCGTTGCCGTCGAACGCCATCTTCAAGCTGGTATTGTCTGAACGACTTACTTTTTGACTATACGCAATTTTTCCGGTCTGTTTAAGCGATCCATCGAGCGTGCTGATTTCCCCAGACCAAGTTCCCGTGCGATGAAGTAAAATCTCGCCCCGTCCATTGGTGGGGTCATTGGCGCGATCCGGTGGAATACCCGGAAGTGCTAGCGTTTCTGGAATTCGTGTCGGCAGGTTGCCATCTGTAGTTTCTATGCGCTGATATTCACCAATAATCGTGTACATCAATTGTTCCCCTCGTGTGAGCAATGAGAGGGAAAATTGCTGTTGTTGATCTTTCGTCACATATAGAAAAAAGCGCTGAGATAATCCCCACGCTGACCAATAATTATTGGCATCAACCAGACCTTCATCGAGCGTTTCTGCTGAACCCACGTTCACAGGACCCCGATAAAAGCGCTCATGCCCGCGTGTTTCAATCACATAATGACCGGAGAGCGTCAATGGTCCGGTGAATGATAGGTCGATCCGCACACGATTTTCGCCATCAGGTTGTACAGTGCGTCGGTCTACACCATTGCCTGCGAAGCGTCCATTACCAAAATAAACTTCAGCTGTGCCGAGCCAATTACCAACCCCACGTTTAAACCCGCTGGATTCATTTCCTTGTTCGTCGCTCATTTGCGATTATGCCTTAGTAAACGTATAAGTTTGTACATCTGTGGGAAGTGCGAAAAAATGCGTCGCGAGGTCGTCCGGTTGGTCATCTTCCACGATAGTTGACATATAGCGCCCAACTGTCGATACATTGATAGCATCAACGTCGAAACACCATGGATTCAGTATGATTTTGCCGGGTGCGATATGTTTTGCATCTACGGTCACATCATCATCTAACGCGCGGGGGACATGGACAAATGCTGTGTCCTTAACTTCGCCCTGATTTACCGTTTGAATATAGAGCGCGAGTGTATCAAAGAATTGGAGCAATTTGTAATTGTGGAAAAGCACATTTTCCTCTGCAAGTTCATCATGTCCCATCTGGCGTAATTGGGCTTTGAGGCGATCTTGACGAGCACGTTCATGATCGAGCATTTGTGTCACTTCTGCCCGTAAATTTTCGTCAATCATGTCGATGTAGATTTTATCGCTCAAGCCATAGCGCCCATGATACAAGCCATAGGTGTGCATACTGCTGATAATCCCGCTGAATGGGTGATGTGCCTCGTTCGCATCCGGTGATTTGTTGCCTGTTTCGATAAGTTGGCGGGTTGGGGTTTGCGTCAGGTGATATGGTAGGCGGGTTTTGGGGTCTAGTTGCGGTGTGCCATCGACCTCTACCCATCCATCGTCATGATGTCCAGCCACATAAATCATCGGCGCATTAGGATTTAACGATGCAAAATCATTATTCCCAAAGTGCAAGGCAAACACACCAGAAATCTCCGCATGGTCAATCTGTGTGATGATGAAGTGGGGTTTGCCCTCCGGCGCAGTTTGCACAATCATCAGCCTACCCTCACGAAGTCCTGAATCTGGTAGATATGGGTTTTACCATCACGAATTTTGTGGGTCATGATACGACGATTGTTGGCATCAATGAAATAATGATTGTTGTAGACAATGGTATTACTCACGCCTGACCAGATGGTGAAGGTGTAATTGTAGGGTGTGAGCATGCTCCCTTCAATTTTTACCAGATCACTCTCCCCTTTAACCGTTTTTGCATCCACATGCAGGTCGGTATGGTAGACTGTCTCGCCGATTTCGTAAAGATTGGTGAAATGCTCATGCAGATGCCAGACCGTTTTTTCTTGATTGATCCAATAACAGTCCATATGTACCGCGCTACCGTCAAGAAACTCTCCCTGTGGGCTAAACGTTTTACACAACCCTTCCCACCGTGCCATAAAACACTGATACGGTTGCATCCATGAATCAAGTGGTCCATAACTTTTTACATCGCGATGTTCGTTTAAAGTCTCCATGATCTTCGATACTCCAGTTGTTGAAAAAATGACAATATAGGTTCTATTTTGGCAATTCGGGTAAGTCCCATAAGTGTAAACCGGTGCCAACATGATGCCCGCGCTGTACTGAAATGCCATCATATGCGGTCAGCGTGAACTCCACAGCATAAGCCAACGCCCGCGCCACATGCCCACCGAGAACGGTGATTCCATGTGATGATGTTTCATCGAGAAAGGAGACGGCGAGGTGCATATGCACGTGTGAATTGCCATCCAACTGTGAGATCGTGCCATGTCCCGCAACAATTTCCAGCGCTCGTTCAACAATAATCGGCTCTAAGCGCGTTTGAGCGTCTGCATCATAAGCGGTGAATTCCACTAATTTTAACCCGCCAAGCATTTCAAATGTAGCTATTTTGACCTGATGCGCGTGTGCGGTCTGTGCGAGTGCATCGTGTAGGTTCAGCCCATCCGTGACCGTTCCCATGAACACACGCGTTCCCTGTGGATTCACCTGACGGGCGCGTACACTCATGAGTCGTTGCCGTCCAGAATATCTAACACTGCCTGTGTATCATTCGCAGGGTCTACACCCCAACGCGCATCAATCACCACACCTTGCGGGTCAATAATCAAAGTAGAGCGACGTACACCGGTATAGTCAAAGGTTTTATCGCCGAACAACACGCTATGCTCACCCCACACACCGTAGGTTTCTGCGACAACGTGGTTATCATCCGCTAACAAATGAAATGGTAGATTATACTTTTCTTTAAAGGCTATCTGTTCCGCTACAGGATCAGGACTAGCACCGATTACGACAACATCACGCTCGGCAAATGCACCATAATTATCACGAAAGTTACATGCCTGAGCGGTACAGCCCGGCGTATCCGACTTTGGATAGAAGTAAAGTATCACTTTCTTTCCGCGAAAATCGGACAATTTTAACGTATCGCCGGATGCAGTTTTGACCTCAAAATCGGGAGCCATGTCCCCAACAGCGGGAAACGCCATATACATTCGTCCTTGTGTAACAATAGATCAGCTTCAACTAGCAAATTTGTATCCTATTTGATATTATATCATGACAAATATTTTCGCAACGACATGGCAATTTTTAAGGTGCATTGTGAGTGACGATCTGCAAAATAATTACGCTGATGTGTTCGATGGTACGTTAGGATTTGGCGAGAAATCGATTATGCTTATCGTCGATTTTATACGCGCATACACCACACCTGGCTCGGCGTTGTATGCTAAACCTGTAGTGGGCGCAGTTGAACAAACCGTAGATGTATTGCGGAAAGCGCGTAAAAAGGGTGTGCCCATTATCTACACACGGGTGATCTACAATAAAAATGGGCTGAATGGTGGCATTTTCGTGCAGAAAGTCCCTGTTCTACGCACACTAATTGAGGGAGAACCACTCGCCGAGATCGTCCCTGAATTGGCACCGGATGACGATGATGTGATCGTGGTTAAACAGTATGCCAGCGCATTTTTCGGTACCTCGCTGGCGGGGATGCTGACTAGTATGGGTGTGGACACGATTATTCTCACCGGATGCTCCACAAGCGGGTGTATTCGGGCGACTGCTGTGGATGGCATGCAATATGGATTTCGTGTCATCGTCCCGCAAGAGTGCGTCGGTGATCGGCATCAAGCACCGCACGAGGCAAATTTATTCGATATTAACAGCAAATATGGTGATGTGGTCAGCCGAGCCGATGTAATCGCCTATCTGGAACAACTTTCACCGCAAGGATAACACCATGAAATCATTACACGGTATCCGCATGTTAGACCTGACTCACATGCTGAGTGGTCCTTATGCAGGCATGATGCTAGCAGATTTAGGCGCGGAGACGATCAAGATTGAACCCCCCGGACGGGGTGAAGGCACACGGCGATTGCTCGCCACAGATCCGAACAACAGCATTGACGGTATGGGTGCCTATTTTTTAACGCTGAACCGAAACAAGAAAAGCGTGACTTTAAACCTCAAACGTGAGGCGGGCTTGGCGCTGTTTTATGAACTGGTCAGAACAGCCGACATTGTATTGAGCAACTTCAGCGCAGGTGTGCCGGAAAAGCTCAAAATTGATTACGCTTCACTCAGCAAAGTAAACCCGCGTATCATCACCTGTACGATCACTGGATTTGGTGAAACAGGACCAGAACGTGATCGTGTCGCGTTCGATATGGTGGCGCAAGCGATGGGTGGTGGCATGAGCATTACAGGTCAGCCTGATAGCCCCCCCACCCGTGCAGGTATCCCAATCGGTGATCTGGGTGGTGGTGTGATGGGTGTAGTCGGTGTGCTGGCGGCGCTGGTTGCCCGTCAAACCACGGGACGCGGGCAAAATGTGGATATTTCTATGCAAGATGCACAAATTTCGATGCTCAATTACATGGCGACCATGTACTTTTTGAGCGACCAAATTCCTGATAAGCTCGGTAACGCACATTTCGTGCATGTCCCCTACAACACATTTCCCTGTAGCGACGGATATATTATAGTGGCGGTCATCACCGATAGCTTCTGGGAAAATTTGCTGAGTGTGGTCAATTTGCCAGAACTCAACACAGAAGAAAATCAGGGTCAGCCCGGACGATGGAAAAATCAGGAGACGATCAACGCACAGTTGACCGATGTGTTCAAAACCAATACACAATCACACTGGGTGACTGTTTTACGCGATGCGCGTATTCCATGTGCGCCGGTTAACAACTTTGAGCAGGCATTTGCGGATATACAAGTGCAGGCACGACATATGGTGGTGGAGGTTGAGCATCCCAACGGGCAAAAGTACAAAGTCCCGGGTAATCCGATCAAAATGTCCGACACGCACGAAGATACTTACACATCTCCGCCCACGCTCGGTCAACACACCGATGCTGTGCTTAAAGATTTGCTCGGCAAAAGCGACGACGAGCTGGCACAGTTGCGCGCTGATAGGGTGATTTGATGGGCAAGAAATTACGCATCTGCGACGTTAGCCCGCGTGATGGCTTACAGAACGAAAAGATTGCCGTCATCAGCACCGCCGATAAGCTCAAACTGATTGATGGTTTGGTTGATGCAGGCGTGGATTATGTTGAATTGACCGCCTTTGTCAACCCGAAAGCGGTGCCCATGATGGCGGATGCGTCTGATGTGATGCATGTCACCCGTGAAAAATATCCTGATTTACATGTCACCGGATTAGTGTTCAACGAAAGGGGCTATCAAAAAGCGATTAAAGCAGGTGCGAACGCCATCGCGCTGGTATTGATCGTACCGGATGCGCTCAGTAAGAGTAACACGGGCAAAACCGCCACAGAATGGATCACCCGACAGACCGCAATCGTGCAACAGGCAAAAAGTGATGCTGTGTGGGTGCGTACCTATCTGGCAGGGGCATGGGTGTGTCCGTTTAGCGGCGCGGTTGACCCGCAAGATGTGTTGCATTATGGTGATATTTTCTGGGCATTGGGCGTGGACGAACTCTGCCCAACTGACCCGATTGGACATGCACATCCCGCACAGGTCGAAGCGTTGCTGACGGCGATGGCAGAACGGTATGATCCGACAAAATTAGCGGTGCATTTGCATGATACGCTCGCCTTCGGCACAGCAAACGCATATGCCGCGCTCAAAGCTGGCATCCAAACGATTGACTCCAGTCTGGGTGGATTGGGTGGATGCCCGTTCGCACCGGGCGCGGCAGGGAACCTGGCAACAGAAGACCTTGTGTTACTCGCAGACAAAATGGGTTATGAAACCAGTGTTGATCTGGATAAGCTCCATCGTGCAGTTACGACCTTTGAACCCGTGCTGGGACGAAAAATCGGTGGGCGCAGTCGGTCATGGTATGAAAGCGAAAACAGCCAGTAAACCCATTTACACGACCTGTTGTAGAATATGAGAAACAAGATCTTCGGAGTTAGACATGGCAGAAGCAAAAACCAAACCCACACCTAAAGACCCAATTGAATTTATCAACACCATTGAGAGCGAAAAAAAGCGCGAGGACTCGCTGGCGATCCTCAATTTGATGCAAGACGTGATGGGCGAACCGCCCGTGATGTGGGGCGCTAGTATTATTGGATTTGGCAGTTATACCTATAAGTATGCCAGCGGACGCACCGGGGATTGGATGCTCACCGGATTTTCTCCACGCAAACAAAATCTGACCTTATACATCATGGCGGGTTTTGATAATTACGGCACCCTCATGAGCAAGCTAGGAAAATTCAAAACCGGCAAGTCCTGCCTGTATATCAAGAAATTGGAAGATATTGATACGGATGTATTGCGCGACTTGGTGAAACAATCCGCAGATCATGTTGCGAAAACGAATGCACCTGACGCCGAATAACGTGATTTGATCTGTTTCTGAAATTTACATGATAAAATTGGATGGGGCGCTTTCCCTTGCTTGACGTGCGCTCAATTCCCTGTTATTGTGAGAACTTCTGTATAAATCCAACCACTTCTCCGATAATACTAAAAAATAAATCGCATGAGTGGACGTTCGCCGAGCAATGGCTGAACGGTGGATGACTATTGCGGATTATTCCGCTGAGGTAAACGTTCACTTCTATGCAATTTGATAAACTTCAATTGATCGATCCTTTATTGCGTGCAGTCAAGGATCAAGGCTATACCGAACCCACCCCCATCCAACAACAGGCAATCCCGCTTCTGCTCAAAGGCAATGACCTCATTGGTCTTGCACAGACAGGCACGGGAAAAACCGCCGCATTTGCACTCCCTGTTTTGCAAAATATCATCAAGGCTGATAAACAACATCAGGGTAAACGTCGCCGTTTTATTCAGGTCTTGGTCCTCGCACCGACCAGAGAACTTGCCGCGCAAATTGGCGACAGTTTTGATAACTATGCGCGTTATACACAGATCAAACAAACGACCATTTTTGGTGGTGTCAGCCAACGCCCACAGGTTGATAAACTTAAGCGTGGTGTTAACATCGTTGTCGCTACACCGGGGCGCTTGCTTGACCTGATGAATCAAGGCGAAATGCGGCTTGATCGTCTGGAAGTATTGATTCTTGATGAAGCAGATCGTATGCTCGACATGGGATTTTTGCCGGACATCAAACGGATTATCAGCAAACTGCCGAACAAACGTCAGACGTTGCTATTTTCCGCCACAATGCCACCGGATATTCAAAAATTTGCCAGAACTATTCTGAAAGACCCTGAAACTGTCGCAGTCACGCCCGAATCAACAACCGTCGAAGCCATTTCACAAAATGTTTACTTCGTAGAAAAGTCAGACAAGCGTAAGTTGTTGCAACATCTTATCAACAACAAAAATATGCACCGCACATTGGTGTTCACGCGGACGAAACACGGCGCGAATCGGCTGAGTAAGCAACTTGGTCAGGCGCGTATCAGCGCAGAAGCCATCCACGGCAACAAATCTCAAGGGGCGAGAGAGCGCGCACTCGCCAACTTTAAGAAGGGCAAAACACAGGTACTTGTCGCCACAGATATTGCGGCGCGTGGTATTGATGTTGATGATGTATCGCATGTGGTGAACTTCGATCTGCCAAATGAGACAGAAAGTTACGTGCATCGCATCGGGCGGACAGGACGCGCAGGGAACAGTGGCATTGCGATGGCATTCTGTGCCGTCGACGAGCGCGATTACCTCGTGGACATTGAACGCCTTATTCAAATGCACATTCCAGTGATGGAAGATCATCCCTTTGCTTCGGCGGAAGGTATTCCTCCACGTACTAATCTGGATAGCAGACGGCGGGCATCAGGGAAATCTGGTAGCAATAATCGTAACCGTAATCGCAACAACAATAACCGTAACCGCAATAACGGTTCAAGGAATAGTAAACGTTCCGGTGGGCAATACAATAAATCGACCAATTCCGGTGGACGGAACAGCAATCGTAAAAAGTCCGCACACGGCGCTTAGTCGATTTTTCCGCCTACATACGACCCCCTATCCTAAATTCAGGACGGGGGTTTTTTATTGCCTTGTATCGTTCGTTGTTGCTGTGGTCAAGGCAACTTGCCGATGATAATTACCTCATCATTCGGTGCAGGGTCAAAGGATCGGCATTTAACCTCATCGCTGAATGCTGGCAACGTCAAACAACGCTCGCCAAACCGATAACAGGGGATTTTATGCCCATCTATCATAATGGCGGGGTGCAAATGACCCGCAATGGCATAACCCTTTTCGGGTTGGTGGGGTTGGTGGCAAAGTACGAAATAGGGTCCGGGTGTTGGTCCATTTACCACATCAATATTAAGGTCAAGTGGTGGGTCACCTGCCTCGCGTTCCTGATCGCCACGTACCAGCGAAATTGGTATTTCCGCATAAGTTTCGCGCCATGCGCTAATGACCTGCAATATCCCTGCCTCGCCAACCCCTTGCACATCGATCATATCACCGAGAATGATTAAGCGTTGTGTATCAAAACGGGTGATTAGGGCGGATAATCGCCTCAAATCATCGGCAAGGCTAGCTAATGTCCTGTGCGTTCCACCCCAGTGCGTATCCGCAATAAAGAGGGTGCGTGTACGCTCCCAGAACACACCGCGTTCCGAGGTGAAAATGAGCGTTTCTTCGGCGACTTTGCGTGTAATATCATCCATAAAACTCTGTTTTGCCCTATTGTGCTCGTTGGAACTCAGCACCCATTAGCCAATATCCGGCTATTGCGCTATCACAATCCGCAAACGGAAAGATGGAACTTTCTGATTCAAAAGATGCAGTCGGGACTTCACCGCCACTGAGCGATACCGAGTCCCCTGTTCGTGCGACTATCGCCCCCATCTCATTGATGATTCCGACACCGTCAGTGTCTACTATGAGGTCATAGCCGGGTGCCCACACCACCACATAATCCGCAACTGTAAGACATCCATCTTGCTGGGTGAATTCACCGAAAACGAGGGCTTCCATTACTGCATTTTGTTGGAGTTGGCGCGGAAAGAAATAATTGGAACCCTCACCTTCAAAGACGGTGATAAGTTCGTAATTACCAGTTGCCGTTGCTGAACGCATAGTTGATTCTAAAGGTATCGAGTCGAAATCGGTTGCCGTTGAACTGACACCCAAAAATGCAAATCCGAAGAAACCGCCAATTACCGTGAGAAAACCTAATAAACCTGTAATTAAGCACATCTGATTTTCCTCCAATTTATGTTCAATTGTAACATCATAACTAAAGACGTGATTGTTTTGTATAAAGTTCCATATCCACAGAAAATTCAGTGAGCAAATCGTTGACAAACATAAATTTTGCGCTATGCTTAGGGTATAGTTAATCGCTTAACTATTGATTTCTTACTGAAATGAACTAGATTTTTTATGCCAAACTTACAAGATGTGGCAAAACAGGCGGGAGTCTCCACGGCAACTGTCTCAAAAGTGCTCTCCAATACACCCTACTTTACCGAAGAAACACGTTCACGGGTGATGATGGCGGTAAAAGAACTGGGTTACATGCCAAACTTAGCGGCACGTGCCCTTTCTACTGGCAAAACACACATCGTAGCGGTGGTTTTTCCCTATCTGTATGACGCGATCTTCAAAGACCCGCTGGTTATGCAAATCCTTGAAGGCATCGAATTGGAATGCACCGCAGAAAAATACAACATCTTGCTCAGCACCCCGCGCATCAACGGCGATGGTTTAGACCCACATTATTATCAATTGATCCATAGTGGTTACATTGACGGGCTGATTGCCATTGATAACGTCCCGCATGCCTCTGTCGCAGAACCAGCCATTGCACGCGAAATCCCGACCATCGTGATCGGCTATGCAGACTCGCCTTATTATGTGCGTTCGGATGATTTTGATGGCGGACAGAAGTTGATGCGCCACATTATTGCATTGGGACACTCACATATCGGCATGATTAGCGTACCGGAAGACAGTAATGATGCCATCACACGGCGACTCATGGGTATGCAAGCCGTCGCTGAAGAAGCTGGCGTGACGTTTGTGAATATGCCTATTCTTTATGGCGATTATTCAATTGATAGTGGGAAAACCGCCACACGTAAACTTCTGCAAGCGCATAAACAACTTACCGCAATCATCTGCCTGAACGATCGTATGGCGTTCGGCGCGATAAATGAAGCACAAAAACACGGGCGACAAGTACCGGATGATTTGTCAGTTGTCGGTTATGACAACCTATCAACATCTGCGATGATTACCCCGTCTTTGACCACCATCGACCAACATGCCCTCACCCTCGGTAAACACGCGGCGCAAATGTTGTTCGATGTATTACGCGGGGAAAACCCCGATCCGGTGGTGTTGCAAACGGATTTAATCGTTCGTCAATCATCTGCATCACCGACACATTAATTTGTTTTGGAAGAGGTGACCATATCGGTCACCCATTTTTAAAGTAATGGAGGAATATTTATGTACAAACGCCTTTCAATCACGTTATTACTGGTCGCGCTTGGGCTAATGTTGTCCTTGCCGATCGCCGCACAGGATGATGAAGATGTAACCCTGCGCTGGCGTACACGCCCGGATAACCAGTCAGAAATTGATGTTTATACCGCCGCGAGCGAAGCTATCGACGAAGCATGGGATGGTGTTAGCCTGGAATACGAACCCGGTGGCTCAGAAAGTGCCAGCTATCAGGATGTTCTGGTAACCGAAATTGAAGCAGGCACCGCACCGGATGTCTTCTGGATTCCAGGTACGGACATTGCCCGTTTTGCTTCCGCTGGTTTGATCCTCAATCTGGCTGACGTTGCAAGCATGGATGCTGACTACAACGAAGAAGATTTCTATGCAGGTCCGATGGAATTCTTAACCACATCCATTGATGATATGGACGCGCTGTGGGGACTGCCCCGTGACGTTTCCGCCTTCGCCCTATACTACAATGCTGATCTCTTCGACGAAGCCGGTCTGGACTACCCCGGTGGTGAAGATTGGGATTGGGATCGCTTCCTCGAAGCTACAGAAGACATCAGTGGTCTGGGTGACGAAATCTTCGGTTTCGGTATGAACGCGTGGTGGGCGAACTGGGGCTATTGGGTCAACGCCGCTGGTTCCAGTTTCTTCAATGACGATTTCACCGACTGTGGTCTGAACAACGATGCCACAGCCGAAGGTCTGGGTTTTGCCGCGAACATGTTCGCTGAAGAACTCGCCATTCCGTGGGGCACGGATTCAGAGCCGCCCTTCCTCGCCGGTAACGTCGGTATGTTCTTGAATGGTCGCTGGGCAACCCCGGGTACCGTCGAGAATGCAGACTTCAACTGGAATGTTGCACCGCTCCCCGTTGGTCCAAGTGGTGAAGCCACCAACTGGCTGTTCTGGGGTGCATATGTGGTCAACGCTGAAACTGAAAATCCCGAAGCCGCATGGGACCTCGTCGCTCGCTTGACCAGTGCAGAAATTCAGGGACAGATTGCCTCACTCGTTGCCAACATCCCGAGCCGTGCAACTGACGAAGCCATTGA
>DAOTXB010000819.1:0-3896 GCA_034435575.1 Anaerolineae bacterium | reverse complement strand
GTTAACGACTTCGTGCGTAATGGTGGCGACGGTTTCGTCACATTAGCCGAAAACGCGATTAACCCGTATGACTTCGGTAGCCCGCTTGATCTGGTCGTCGCCGATTACATCGAAGCTAACAGCCCGGTTGCACCGGAAGTTGAAGGTCGTATCACCGAGGTTTCTGGCGAATAAGTCGCCTCAAAACCTTCGTATCACAGCTTTATAACCAAAGCCGGTGGCAAATGTCGCCGGCTTTTTGTTTGAAAATCGCGCTTCGTATTAAAATAGAGATGTAAGTTATGGGTTCACAATCATTAGTTATCAGATTTAGGACTTTCGCTTGGCATATTTTTTAGTGTTTATTGCCCGTGCTCTATGTACTATAGGTGAGCTATCGGCATACGCTCTCGCTATAATACATATCAAAATCGAAAGTGCTTCTGTTATGGAAGGGGTGGAACGTGTCCAGTGAACAGGCGCGGCAATTACAGTTACAGGGTATTCAGGCGATAAAGTCTGGTGATAAGGCACGGGCGCGTGAATTACTACAACAGGCGTTGCGTCTGGAACCGAACAACGATACCACATGGTTGTATCTGGCGACGGTTGCTCAAGATAAACGTGAGCG
The DNA here is from genome assembly GCA_034435575.1 of Anaerolineae bacterium. Lineage (GTDB taxonomy): Bacteria > Chloroflexota > Anaerolineae > Aggregatilineales > Phototrophicaceae > JAVJSU01. Next base: position 3,286 of record DAOTXB010000819.1, on the reverse strand, counting down.
CTTGCTTTGCTTACAAAAATCGCTGGATATTAACCCGAACAACGAAACAGCCATCAAAGCGGTGCGGGCGATGGGTATTGATCCGGCACAGCTAGTACAGGCACGCCCACAGGCACAAACGCCACAACCAGAGCCAGAGCCAGTACAGCAGGCATTTACGGCGGATGTCCCCGCAGATGATGGGTCAGGGATTCCTATCCCTCCAGCGGAAGCGGTAGAAACCGCACAGGCACAAGCGCTAGAGATTTTGACAGCGTATGTCGATAAGCAAACACACACCCCTGAGCCGGAATGGACACGGAAGACCAAAGGGCGTGCCGGTGAGCGTGAGATTGTGCTTTTGCGCTTGCAAATTGGGATTGCCGCGCTGGTGTTCTTCGGTTTGATCTCTGCGGGTATTGTCTTTGCTGTGCTGAACAGCCCGGAGGTGCAATTGACTCTGTTTGGTGCATCAGAAACGCCCGTGCCACCAACCGTGACACCGAGTAACACCCCGACCATTACGCCGGGCTTCACGCCGACACCATCGGCAACGGTAGACTTCACCGCGAACCCAACCTTTACGGCATTGCCCACTCTGCAACCTTCAATCACACCGGCGAGTGTGGATTTTCCACCGGAGCCAACTTCATTGTTCTTACCGGATGAATCGATCAGTAATCAGGTCAGAAGTGCGGTGGAATTGATTAACGTAGGTGATTTTGAGCAAGCGCAAGAACGTGCCGCGAGTGACCGCCGGACGCAAGGTGGGCGCTTTAGCCCGAATGCGTATTATTATGAAGCGTTGGCGTATATTGGACTTGACCAACAACAGGACGCTATCGACACGCTCAATGATGCACAGGAGCGCATGGATACTTTCAATGGCGTGGCGGCGGAAGATGTACTGGTTTACCAGCCGTTGGTTAACCTCGGTTATGCGGAGGTTGCGCTAGATCAGGGGCGGGATGCGCTTGAGGCGAATAACTTGACCGATGCCCGCACATTCTTTGAAGAAGCGCGTAGGCTGGCACAATCCACACTCGATTTTGATCCACGTTATGTACGTGCCTATGAACTGATTGCAGAATCGCACCTGTTGTTGAACGATTATCAGAGCGCTATCGACATTCTCAACAGCGCACAGGTAGTGCCGGAAATTGGCGCAGATCAGCGGATTCTGGTGCAATTGGGCGAAGCGTATCTTTCTCAGGGGCGCACCTTACAGGCACAGGGGGATGCAAATGGCGCACAAATCGCCTTCGATGCCGCCGCGTATCAGGGATACTATAGCGTGGTCGTGAACCCGTTCAACCGCCCATCGCACCGCATCAAGATTGAATCGGCGATTGCATTAAACGATCCAGGTCTGGCGGTTATTTATAGTGAGGAATACCTGTTCTTCTTCCCGAATACCGCCGAGGGCTTCTTGTTCCTCGGTAATGCGCGTCAGGCGGAGGGTAACCTCTCGCAAGCACTGGGGGCATATGGCTTCGGCTTACGCACTGGTGAGGAGGGCGAGATCCGCGCCGAACTCTTAGCGACACGGGGCGCATTGTATGATAGTCAGCGCAGTTATCGCAATGCGCTGCAAGATTATAATGCCTCGCTGGACATCCGTGAATCGCTTGAGTTACAGGCGGATCGTCTGCGGGTGGCGTTTGAGATTGGCGAATATGACCTTGCTCTGCGTGATACAAACGCCTTGATCGGGCAGGGTGTGATCTCCGATGATATCATCCGGTTGATTCGTGGGCGTATTTTGATCGACACAGCGGAAGAAGACGCGCGCGGTCAATATACCGAGGCATTACAAACGCTCAACCAGATCGGCAATGAACTCCCGCCGGAAAGTGTGCCCATCGCGAATGAATATCGCGCACGCGCTCAATTTGCACTGGGCAATGCAGAGGAGTCGCTCACGTCGATCAATCAAGCGTTATCTGCGGTAGAAACGGGCAGTCGCTATTACTTGCGTGCGCGGATCTATCAAGATTTGGCACAATATCAGCCCGCGATTGATGATTTGCAACAGGTACTGACATGGAGCCAGATTTTCAATTATCCGTTTATTGATGATGTGCGTCCGCGTATCGCAGATATTGAGGTGATTGTCGCGGAACTCAACGCACAGGCAACGGCGACTTCTGCGGCGGCGACCCAGACCAGCATCGACGCGACGGCGACGGCGGTTGTGGAGAATACAGCGACGGCAGAACAAGCGACAGCAGAATTCTTCCTGACCAATTCGCCAACACCCACATCATCACCAACAGCGACCTTAACACCAACGATTACGCCGACACCGACGGCAACGGATACACCGAGCATCACACCGACACCGGAACCGAGCGATACACCCGAAGCGACGGAATCCTCCGACGGATAACGAGCTAAGCGTTGATCGGGCATGGTAGACACATCGCCGAAGTCTTTAGAATTCCTTACAGGAGTCTTACATCATGTATGATTCCTGTTTTTGGCGCGTCTATGTCGTAGAGTGACCAATGATTTGAATAATATTAGGGGAAAACTTCATGAAACGTTATGACGCAATTATTATTGGCACAGGACAATCTGGACCGTCGATGGCGGGGTCGTTGGTGGGCGAAGGGCTGAAGGTCGCCATTGCTGAGGGCTACAAAATTGGTGGGTCGTGTGTGAATTACGGCTGTATTCCATCCAAGACTATTCGTGCGAGTGCCCGTGTCGCGTATGTGGCACGGCGTGGCGCAGAATACGGGATCAATACGGGCGAAGTTACGGTTGATATGAATGCTGTTATTGACCGTAAAGCCAGGCGTGTGGGTGATGCCCAGAGTGGTGTGGAAGAATGGCTTCGGGGGATGGATGGGCTGGATGTCTATGACGTGTATGCTCATTTTGAGGGTACCGAAGACGGGTATCATCGTGTGCGTATGGGCGATGAGGTGATCGAATCGCAGTTGGTGTACATCAACACCGGCGCACGGGCGTTTATCCCGCCGATTGATGGGATTGACACAGTTGATTACATGACCAATGAGGCAATTCTTGAACAGCGCGAGGTGCCGGAGCATTTGCTGGTGTTGGGTGGTGGGTATATCAGCCTAGAGATGGGGCAGGCATTCCGTCGCTTTGGGGCAAAGGTGACGATGATCGAGGCTTCATCAAGTATTATCGGGCGCGAAGACGAAGACATCCGGGATGAGGTGCGGAGCATCTTACAAAATGAAGACATCACCGTGCTTGAGGGCAAGAAAGCGGTCAAGGCGGAGCAAGATTCCGACGGCACAATCACCTTAACGCTGGAAGGGGCAGATGGCAC
>DAOTXB010000818.1:0-12749 GCA_034435575.1 Anaerolineae bacterium | reverse complement strand
ACTGTGTCTCAGGATTTAATGCGCGAATCCGCCAAATTGGCGCGGAGTTATGGCGTGCGCCTGCACACACATCTTGCGGAAAATGCGAGTGATATTGCGTACAGCCTTGAACATTACGGTATGCGTCCGGGAGATTATGCTGAGGACATCGGATGGGTGGGGGATGATGTGTGGCATGCACATTGTGTCCAACTTAACCATGAGGAAATCGACCTGTTTGCTAGAACCGGAACGGGCGTATGCCATTGTCCGGGTTCAAATATGCGCCTTGCGTCCGGTATCGCGCCTATCCGTCAAATGCGCGATTCTGGCGTGAAAGTTGGACTGGGGGTGGATGGTTCTGCGTCCAATGACAGTGGAGATTTGCTGAATGAAGCGCGTATGGCAATGCTGTTACAGCGCGTTAATGGTGAACCTGATCCTTCACGGATGACCGCACGAGAAGCACTTGAAATTGCGACAATCGGTGGTGCGTCTGTATTGGGGCGCGACGATATTGGTGCGCTTGCATCGGATATGTCAGCAGATTTTGTCGCTTATCGCGTAGATAATCCAGTCTTTGCAGGTGCGATGCATGATCTAACGGCGGCGCTCGTATTTTGTGGCACACCAAAGGTCGATGTTTCGGTCATCAATGGGCAGGTAGTGGTTAAGGATGCGCACTTATTGACTGTGGATTTGCCAGTTCTGGTCGAACAGCACAATGCGTTTTCGCGTCAGTTGATTGATGGAAGATAATATATCGGGCGATGAACAAGCAGATTATCCATCGCCCGAAGGTTTACTCGACTGTTGCGATTGCGGTTGGTGACATCAATTGCCAGGATTTCCAACCGACTTCGATTTCTAATTTGGCAGGAACCTCACCATCATTTTCATCTGCATTGTCACTGGCGAACTCGGTTTCAATGTCTAAACTGAGTTCCGGTGGTAAGGCGATTTCGTGTCCACCGAGCTTAAATTGCTCACCCCAAATTTGTGTGGAGAGTTGTAATACCCGTTTGGCGGCGGCTTGGCGCGTCATCAACTGCGCTTCATAGTACAATACCCATTCGGTGTCATCGACCTTACCGATGTCGTCTTCAATAATATCCGAAAAGGGGAGGGGCCAGACGATTTCTACTTCAATTTCAAATTCTGATACATCATCGTCAAATTGTTCTTCAAGTTCCAACTTGAAAAAAACATGATCGGGGACGTAGTATTCTTCACCATCAAGTATAAATATCCCATCAGTGAGTGCTTCGGCAATCACGCGGATACGATCTGCAACATTGGTGGGTGTGTGGAGAGTTTCCTCAGCCATAATCCTGTCCTTTGCTTTTAGTAAGGCATTGACTCTATAGTATCAAACAGATGTGTGAGTTTAAATACAGCGCTTGCTTAAAAGGTGGTGATACCACATGGGTTTTTTACGACTCGGTACAATTTCTGTTGTAATCAACGATGAAGGTGCGGTTTTGCTTTCTCGTAGAGGTGATATAGGTACATGGAGCTTACCGGGTGGTCGCTTAGACACAGGTGAGTGCTTAAAAGATGCGGCTATTCGTGAAGTCTATGAAGAAACCGGTGTTGAGGTCGAATTAATGCGTCCAGCAGGGCTGTATTATCTCGATCAGTGGGAACGGCTTAACGTACTGTTTGTCGCGCAAATGATTGGTGGGGAAGTTAAAGCGACAACTAATGAAACACTTGAGAATCGTTTTTTTTCATTAGATGAACTTCCTGATGACTTCTACCATAAAGCACATGTCATAGACGCTCTTTCTGGTAGAACGGTAGTCAACTCGGTTGCGATCCAAGATCATGATTATAATCGTTTACGTCGCCAATTTGCTTTACGCTGGGTGAAAAACTTGGTTACAGGCAACCCTGAACCTCGTTTTCCTCATTTTACGGTGAACGCCGTTGGTTTGATGTGGGATTCGCAACATTTAGGGGTGTTGAACAATGGCGATCAATTGCCCCGTGTGCTATGCGATGGCAAGTCCGCGCCTTGGTTACAGCTTGCAGAACTTTTTGTGCCCAATAATAGATTTCAATGGTTGGGTGTTTATGAAGACACGACACAAAATCTGATTGAGCTCGTGTTTTCAACCACAATCAAGAACGAAACCGCTGTATTGAATCTGAATGGTTCGGAAACTACACAAGGCACACGCATCATCTTTAAGGAAAATCCATTTGATGCGCTTGATACGCGATACATCAAGCACACAACGGGAAACACGACTGATGGTGTGTGGTTCTTATCATCGGTTTAGCGAAAATCTGCGCCAAAATACGCGAAGACGATTAACGTGCCGTGATCTGGTATTTCTACGGGCAACGGTTCTTGGAGACGAAAACAACAGGGTGCGACGCTATCGATCCTGTACCAATCGGATTGCTGCATATCAACTAGATAAATTATTGCACAATCATAGCGTTGTAAATATGTACATTGTCTACTATGCGACTGTTGCATACTTGACTCTACTAACGCTTGTGACCACTCACCAGAATCATTCGTGTATGTGGCAAATTGCATTGTATTGTAATAAGTTTGGATGTCGCTTAAGGTGTCAGATGTCCAATAGTACAGTACATTTTCAATTGATCCCGCCCCATAATATCCCTCATCTCGATAAACCATTTCAGCAGTAGGATATTTCGGGAGTGAACGCTCAAACAGATACTCGGATATAGGGGGATATAAGGCAATATATCCGAAAAATATAGTTGGGATTCCACAGAATAGCAACAAGACACCGATGGATACCGCTAAAACAATACGTGACTTCAAGGTTTTTTTGACGCTGTTAATGATATATGTAGAATCAGACTATTCGATTATAACTCACAGTAAGGGTGAAACTCATGACCAATATCCCTACGATAATCGCGCAAATCCGCGAGCGTGTTGAAGCACAGCGTGACGACATCATAGCATTTTTGCGTGAGTTGATCGCTATTCCCAGCTATGACAGTCAAATCCTCGAAGTTGGTCAGCGGGCAGAGCGTGAGATGCGAAAACTCGGCTTTGATGATGTGTGGTGGGATCGTATGGGTAATGTGGTCGGGGTAATTGGTAACGGTGAGAAAAAACTGCTCTACGATGGGCATCTTGATACGGTGGGTGTTGATGATTATGGGGATGTAGACTTCGACCCATTTACAGGCAAGGTCGAGGATGGTGTGCTATTTGCGCGGGGGGCGTGTGATGAAAAGGGTAGTGTGCCCGGGATGATCTATGGCTTGGCAATTGCTAAAGACCTCGGCTTGCTCGAAGGCTACACCACCTATTATTACGGTAACATGGAGGAATGGAACGAGGGGAGCGCACAGCAAGTTTTGTGTGAGCTTGAGGGCGTGAAACCGGATTTTGTCGTCATAGGTGAGCCGACGGATATGCGGGTGTATCGTGGTCAAAAGGGACGCGTTGAGTTTGAGATTACGGCAAAGGGGCAGAGTGCTCACGGTGCGAGTAATCATCTGGGGGATAACGCCATTTATAAACTGGTACCGATTATTGAAGCTATTCGCACGATGGAAACACAGTTTAAGGACGATGCATTTCTCGGTAAAGGCACGATTACTGTGACCGATATGACCGTGAAAACCGTGAGCGTTAATGCTGTCCCCCATGAAGCGACGATTTATGTGGATCGTCGTTTGACGCATGGCGAAACATGGGAGGTAGAACTTGAAAGGATGCAATCACTTATTGGTGATCGTACAGACATGAGCATTCATGTGCCTGTATATGATGTGCCGAGCTATAATAGATTTGCGTTTCCGCTGGAGAAAATCTACCCGACATGGGTCACCGATGTTGAGCATCCACTGATACAGGCGGGGCTAAAGACGGGCGAATTGCTGTGGGGTGCGATGGATGCGCCGCACAAATGGGATTTTTCCACGAACGGCGTGTATTGGGCGGGCAAAGCGGGGATTCCATGTGTAGGATTTGGACCCGGTAATGACCAGAATGCACACACAACCCGCGATCAGGTGAAGCTTGATGATGTGGTGCGGGCGACGGAATGGTTCGCATTGTTGCCTAAATCATTAGAGCAATATTAAAAACGGACTATAGTCCGTTTAAGGGGTAATAATCTGTTTCTCAGTGATGTCTAGTAGAGTGTAGGCGCAAAACATTGACGCAATAATATCAGGAAACAATGCGCCACCTGTTGAGTAATAGAGCAATCACTGAGGAGTGAACTATGAGCATTTTAGGGTTACACCACATCACGCTGGTCAGTTCTGATGCCCGGCAAACCGCAGACTTTTATACTCGCGTACTGGGGTTACGACTGGTCAAGAAGACTGTCAACTTTGATGATCCGAGTAGTTATCACTTGTATTTCGGCGATTCCACGGGTTCACCGGGATCAGCGATTACCTTCTTTGAATGGTCCCATGTGCCGAAGGGCAAGCACGGTATCGGCGGAACACATCACTTTGCGTTGACGGTTGCTGACTATGATGGATTGCTCAAGTGGAAGCGTCGCCTGGCAGATTTGGATATTAAAGTTGCGGGTCCCTATGATCGTCATTACTTCAAGTCAATCTACTTCAAAGACCCTGATGGCGTGAATATTGAGATTGCAACAGCAGGTCCCGGTTTTGCAATTGATGAAGAGCCGGACAAGCTCGGGCAAATTCATCTGCCACCACCTGCTGATATGATGATTTCAAATCGTGATGAGGAAACCATCCGTGCGATTACATATAATGAACCCGTCTCGGTTATCACTGCGGATATGGCGCTCAAATATGGTATGCACCATATTACGGTGATTGGGTCCGATATCAAAGCAACCAACGCTTTTTACACAGATGTACTTGGTTTAAATCGTGTGAAGATGACAGATAACTTTGATGACTCCAATTCTGCACACTGGTATTGGGGTAGTGAAGATGGGCGACCCGGTACGCTTATCACTTACTTTGAGCATAAACCGCGTGAAGGTTACCGTCCGCATCATGCACAGGTTGGCATTGGGATGACACATCACTTTGCCTTTGCGGTAAAAGACGAAGATGTTCAACGTGAATACATGGGGCGGTTAAGTCGTGCGGGCTATCGTGTTTCGCAAATACTTGACCGGACATACTTCCGTAGTATCTATAGTCATGATCCTGACGGGCATATTGTCGAATTAGCGACGCTTGGTCCGGGTTTTGATGTGGATGAAGATGTCGCCACACTTGGCACGCAGCTGATGTTGCCATCATGGTTGGAAGGTCAACGTGCATTAATCGAAAAACGCCTGAAACCAATTGACATTGAACCGTGGCAAGAACCGATAGAAGCAAGTGAGGTAGCAGAATAATGACTGCAAATCAAAACATACATCAAGGTCAACCTCTTGTTGTAATGGGGAGTCCTTTGGATGAGGCAAAAGCGGTCATGATTATGGTGCATGGGCGTGGTGCCTCGCCAAGAAATATTCTATCGCTTGCCAACAATTTTCATACTGATGGTTTTGCATATCTTGCACCACAAGCCACGGGAAACACATGGTATCCACATTCTTTCCTCGCCCCGTTAGATGCCAATGAACCGGGCATTTCATCGGGTATTCAAGCGATTGCCGATGTTATCAAGCAGGTTGAAGGTGCGGGTATTTCTGCTGAGAAGATCATGCTACTCGGTTTTTCTCAGGGAGCATGTTTATCGCTAGAATTTGCCGCACGTAACGCTAAACGCTATGGTGGGGTGGTGGCTCTCAGTGGTGGGCTGATTGGTCCCGATGACACCTCCCGTGATTACGAAGGGTCATTGGAAGAAACTCCGGTATTTCTGGGGTGTAGTGATATTGACTTTCATATTCCGCTTCAACGTGTGCATGATTCTGAAATATGGTTAAAGGCACTTAACGCTAATGTTGATAAGCGTATTTACCCGAATATGGGACATACTACGAACGACGATGAATTCAGTGCAATACAGGCGATGATGGTATCTGTCGTTGCGGAGTAACAACACACCTAGCTCGATTCAACGCCCCGTTAGTGATATGGTATCATCGGCGGGGTGTTTTGTATTGTAATGGTGGATAACCTATGATTTATGTAATCAGACATGGCGAAAGTGATGCCAATCTTTCTGGTATATTGAATTGCAAACAAGGGCATGGTGCGCTAACCCGAAAAGGGCGTAATCAGGCACAATCTGCCGCAAACTGGTTTGCTGATAAAAATATTCATCGTATTTATGCCAGCCCATTTGAACGCGCCCAGAATACTGCACGTATAATCGCTAAACATCTCGATTTAGACGTTACAATACTAGATGAACTCCGCGAAAATGATTGTGGTGATTTGGAAGGTGAAACCTTTGATGATGCGTGGGAAGCATGGGTGGCAGTGTTCGAGCGATGGAAGCGGGGTGAATGGGAAGCGTCATATCCCGCAGGTGAGAGCCTGCGTCAGGCGTATGACCGTTTTTATACTGCGTTGAAGCAGGCAAGATCGAATGAGAACACAATTATGGTCTCTCACGGTGGCATCACACGTGCCGTTATTCCATTTATGTGTGTGAACGCGGCGGCGCTTCAACGTGTCGAGAGTGTCTATTATTCACATATGATACTGCTCAAACCCTATGATATGACGCGTTTTGAATGTGTGTCATGGGGCTTAAAAGAACATTTACCAGACTGATTTTGAGAGATTTGGGGGAACTATGACATCTGCAACTGTACATATGACCGACGACTTAACTTTTTCACGTATCGTGCCCGGATTGATGCGCTTGCTTGAATGGAATTTGACCAGTGCAGAACTCCGAGATTGGATTCGTGCTTGTCTTGATATTGGCTTGACTACTTTTGATCATGCTGATATTTATGGTGGTTTTCAATGTGAAGCGGTGTTTGGGTCAGCGCTTAGTTTGGATAAATCCCTGCGCGATAAAATCCAGATTGTGACTAAATGTGGAATTCAACTTGTTGCACAAAATCGCCCTGATACTTATATTCACCACTACAACACAACAAAAGAGTATATTATCTGGTCGGCGGAAAATTCGTTAAAAATGTTGCGAACAGACTACATTGATTTGCTTTTGGTGCATCGTCCTGATCCATTGATGGATGCAGATGAGATTGCATCAGCATTTGTAGCACTTAAACAAGCTGGCAAAATCCGTCATTTTGGTGTGTCGAATTTCACGACTAGTCAATTTGAGCTTGTGCAATCGCGATTAGACTTTCCACTCATTACCAATCAGGTTGAATTTTCTGTGTTACAGATGGCACCACTTAACGATGGTGTTTTTGACCTGTGCCAACAACGTCGGATTGCGCCAATGGCATGGTCATCATTTGCTGGCGGGCGAATCTTCTCTGGTTCGGATGATCAAGCAGGGCGTGTGAAAGCAAAATTAGAGAGCATTGCTGAGGCGCATCACGCTAAAATCGATCAAATTGCGCTTGCATGGATTCTGAAGCATCCTGTGAATGTGCTCCCAATTCTGGGTACAGGTAAACTTGATCGCATTAAATCTGCTGTAGAGTCTCTTAATATTGATTTGACCCATCAAGAATGGTTCTCACTCTGGGAAGCTTCGATGGGTCATGAAGTTCCTTAAGGGATCAATTTAACATGAAAATCCACTGGATTGAGGAAAACACGCTGGCGGCTGGTTCGATTCCTGTTAAGGCAGATGATATTCAGGCGCTTTCAGAAGCAGGTATTGGTTCGATTCTTACGCTGACTGAAAACCCTATTACCACATTTCAGGAGATTAGTACTGAAAAATTTGCTGAGTGGGGTGTGGATTACATGCATATTCCTGTTGAAGATCATCATGCACCAACCGTAGAACAGGTCAGTGTATTGGCACAATATATCAATCGTATGAAGGCAGAGGGCAAACCGGTGTATCTGCATTGTGCCGCAGGGATCGGACGTACCGGTACAATGCTCCATGCGTATTACCTGGTGGAGGGTTTAGCGCTTGATGAGGCTAAACAGAGGGTGAAATTTGCCAAGCCTTCAAGCCAATATTTTATGTTATCAGCTGAACAAAAAACGTTCGTTGATACTTTCGCCCGTGAGCTAACTAAATCGGGTGGAATTGTACTGGAAACAGTCTATTTTCAGGTTATTCCCGGACATGAATCGGCATTTATGAGTGTATTCAGTCAGGTCAGCGCAATGCTTTCGGAATCTTCTGCCCATATCAATCACAATTTACAACGTGCATCAGAAGACGATTACCGATTCTTGTTGTTGGTAAGATGGCAAATTGATGAAGAGCCTGATGCGGGCTTTATGCATGTTGATGTAACCGAAAGGTGGCAACCACTTCTACAAAAACATCTTTTCGACGATCCTCTGGTAGAACGGTATCAGCCAGTAAAAATTTCTTAAAACCTAGATTTTTATGTAGAGACAAGGACAATTAAGTGATTACAAAACTCGCCATAATTGCTATCGGTGGCAATTCCTTGATTCAAGACCCCAATCATCCTGAAATTGATAAACAGTGGAAAGCGGTACGAGCGACAAGTCGTGATATTGCAGATATGGTCGCTGAAGGGTGGCATGTGGTTGTCACGCATGGGAACGGACCACAGGTTGGGTTTAATCTACGGCGTTCAGAAATTGGCGAACGCGACGGATTACATAGCCTTCCACTAGATTTGATCGTCGCACATACGCAGGGCAGTATCGGGTATATGTTGCAACAAAGCCTTGATGATTCACTGCGCCAATTGGGCATTAACCGGACGTGTGCAACGGTGGTAACACAAGTTCGTGTAGATGCAGATGATCCAGCATTTCAAAACCCGACAAAGCCAATCGGTGGGTTTATGGACGAAGATACTGCACGGAAGTATGAATCTGAGGGTTGGCAGGTGATGGAGGATGCTGGACGTGGGTGGCGTAGGATCGTTGCCTCTCCACAACCGCGCTATATACAGGAAATTAACGCCATTCAAGCCCTTATGCTAAGTGGGTATGTGGTGATCGCATGTGGCGGCGGTGGTATTCCCGTTATTCGCACAGAAACAGGGAACATTCAGGGTGTGTATGCCGTTATCGATAAAGACCGTGCAAGTAGTTTGTTGGCGCAAACTTTACGGGCAGACCTCTTTGTGATTTCTACTGGTGTGGAAAAAGTTTCGTTAAACTTTAATACACCTGACAAGATTGATCTTGATCGCGTAACCTTATCTGAGGCGCAACGGTATATGAAAGAAGGGCACTTTGCAGTTGGCAGTATGTATCCTAAGATTGAAGCCTGTGTAGATTTTGTCAGAAAAGGTGGGCCACAGGCAATCATTACTGATCCTGGTCACTTGAAGCAGGCTCTGAACGGCAATGCGGGTACGCGGATTATGCCAGGCTGAGTGAAATCTATATCTAAGTTTTGCGTGAAAATAATAATATTTGTGTAAAGTAAGTGTAGAGTTATTGTGTGCCCCGCAACCTATAGGCGGTTGAGGGTGTTTAATCAATGTAAACAATTTATGAGTATTGATGAATAATCAGAAGCCGCGTTTTTCAATTGTAACGCCCATCTACGAAGAAGAAGGCAACTTACCGCTGTTATATGAGCGCGTCTGTGCGGTCATGGATTCCACAGGAGAAAACTGGGAATTGGTGATGGTTAACGACGGTAGTAAAGACAATTCTTTGCCACTGATGCTGAAACTGGCACAGGATGATCCCCGTGTAAAAGTTGTTAACTTTGCGCGTAACTTCGGACATCAAACTGCGGTAACCGCCGGTATGGACTATGCATGTGGCGATGCGGTTGTCTTGATGGATGCTGATTTGCAAGATCCGCCGGAAGTCATTCTGGAGATGATCGAACGTTGGCACGCTGGTTACGAAGTCGTGTACGCGGTACGCGCAGAACGTAAAGGGGAGAGTCGCTTTAAACTGTGGACAGCGAAAGTATTCTACCGTCTCATTTATCGTATTACTGATGTCAATATCCCGCTCGATACAGGTGATTTTCGCCTGATGGATGCTAAAGTTGTGAATATTCTGGGGCAGATGCGCGAACATAATCGTTTTATTCGTGGGATGACAAGTTGGGTGGGCTTTAAGCAAACAGGTGTCTCTTATGTTCGTGAAGCCCGCTTTGCTGGAGAAACAAAATACCCCTTAAGTAAGATGATTCGTTTTGCCTGGGATGCGATTACAGGATTTTCATTTTTCCCGTTACAGGTCATGGTATATGTGAGCCTTGGACTTGGTATCTTAGCTATCCTGACAATTCCAGTGATTACTGTTTTGCGTTTAACCCAGGGTCCAGAATTTTTTGGTGGACAAGCGACAACGATCGTGTTATTGCTATTGCTCAGTTCGTTTCAGTTATTTTTTCTGTTTATTCTTGGGCAATATGTGGCGCGTATTTATGATGAAACGCGTGGGCGACCCCTGTACATTGTCTCTTCGACAGTTGGTTTTGATGATGATTCATCGCCTTCTGACGATTCGTCTTCGCATATTGAGAAACCGGAACCTGACTTACACTCTTCATCACGGCTTACGCGGTAAGTGGCTATTATTGGCTGGTCATTGTTTAATGTAATCATTAGTGGGAAGTTTGGAGTAATGGAGCCAGAAAATGACGGCAACAACTGGATCAGATGATGCGTTGAGCAAAGTTGAAAAATATCATAAAGCTGTGCTCAATTACGAAGAGCTTCAACAACAGATTAATGCACTTTTGAGAGCGAACGACGGTAGTTCGGATGAAATGTCTGAATTAGATCGCAAACAATATCGCGAACTTGCACGACAACGGGACGAAGCCATGAACGAAATGCGGTGGTTAGAGAATCAATTACTGGAAGAGGATTAATCGGTGTTTTACGGTCCTACATTTGAGGAAATGCTGTATCCTGACCGTATTGTTGCTACTACACGGCACCGCGCTATAAATGCCCTACACGATGCACCACTTGACCCCATCAACCTATTTAATATTACATGGCGCGATGCCGACAATCGTATTCGCTACTTGGTTCTACCCGCAGAATTAACGGGTATCGACACGCCAATAGTTGTGCTGATTGGCGATGGATTTCCCTCCGGTAGCCACAAGGTTGGTCCCGCTTATGCTGTGTTGATGGAATTATTACTCACCGAATCGATTGACCCACAACAACACACCCTTGTCTGGCCCTCTACCGGTAATTATGGGATTGGTGGAGCGTGGGTTGGTGGACGTTTGAGCTGTAAAAGTCTGGTTGTTTTACCGGAGGAGATGAGTCGCGAACGCTTTGAGCGTATTGCGTCCTATGGTGCAGGCGTGATCCGAACACCGGGTAGCGAGAGCAATGTCAAAGAGATCTATGATGAAGTAAATCGACTACGTGTAACTCAACCTGATGTTCGTGTGCTGAACCAGTTCGAGGTGATGGGTAACTACCGCTTTCACTATCATGTTACGGGCAACACAATTGTTGACCTTGCGGCACAATTACACAAGCAAGGAGTTGGTCAGGGCAAAGTCTCCGCTTTTGTTAGTGCAATGGGTAGCGCAGGCACGATTGCGGCTGGTGACCGCCTTAAACAGGTTTGGAGCGATCATAAAATTGTCGGTCTGGAGCCAATACAATGTGCAACACTTTATGTCAATGGATATGGGAGTCATGAAATTCAAGGCATCGGTGATAAGCATGTCACATGGATACATAATGTACTGAATATGGATGCGCTCATGTGTATTGATGATTCGGCATGTTTAGACTTATTGCACACATTTGCCACCGCACCCGAGCATGGATTATTTACAAATGCCTATGGTATTAACCCTGAAACCGTAAAAAACCTAAGTGTTTCATTTGGAATTAGTGGAATATGCAACATTTTAGGTGCAATAAAGTCTGCTAAGTATTACAATCTAGGCGCAGATGATCTGATTGTTACCGTAGCGACGGATTCTCTCGCTCGTTACCATTCAATTGTTGATGTCATGCAAGCAGAGAATCCCGTAAGTGTTGATAGTGCCCGATACCATATAGAGTCATTCCTACAGGGTGCAGATACCTCATGGATTATGCCGGGGGATGCTGATGCACAACAGCGCTGGCACAATTTAAAGTATTACACATGGGTGGAGCAACAGGGCAAAACAGTTGCCGAGCTTGATGCACAGCGTGACCCGCAATGGTGGGTTGAACAGCAAGCGTACATACAACAGATTGATCAGCAGTGGCTGGAACGCCGTCAACATCAAGGATTGGGGTAAACGTTCCATAAGGTGCATTACCCTGAAATGAGGGGATAATGTTTCCAGAAGATCGTGTACTTGTTGGCGTAATTAATCGCAAGCGTGATCTCAAAATTCTACAAGAACAGCATTGGTATCGCATTCCGCAAAAACGGCAACTACGTGGGGTAGATGCGGAATACATCGCATTTTTTCTGAGCGGTAAGGTCTTCAAGGAACAAAGTGGTGGCATTCATTACTATGCGCGTGTGCGTGGGGTAGAGTTGCTTTATCGGCGTGATTTACTGCCTAAACAAGCCGATCATGCGCGAGCGGATGACATCTACTATAAAGTAATGGTAGAGCCTATACACCCTAAAGACCCACCAGTTCAGAATACTAGCAAACGTACAATTGCGTTCATCCGCACCACATGGGATCGTTTTAGTCGTGCAAAAAACGTTACTGATTTGTATAGCACAGATGATTATTTTGTAGATCGTATTTATCATGCACTACGTAGTCGTGGCATACGCTCTGAACGGTATTGGGAAACAGAAGCGGATCAATATGACTATGC
>DAOTXB010000817.1:0-3090 GCA_034435575.1 Anaerolineae bacterium | reverse complement strand
TCACGCACGGCGGTCAATATTTCCGCAGGCGCAAGAACACGTATGGCGAACCTGTTTTCCGGCATTATGGTCGGTGCGGTGCTGGTCGCGTTCGGTGCGGCGATTGAACAGGTGACATTGGCGGCGCTGGCGGGACATCTGGTCGTCGCGGCGATGAGCCTGATTCGCCCACAACAATTGATGGTCTTATGGCGAATCAACCTGATGTCACGAGTTTCGATGCTCGTCACACTCAGCGCCACGCTAATCTTACCGCTCGAATACAGCATTTATATTGGTGTGGTGGTGTCATCTGCCATTTATGTTTATACATCCGCAAGCAACATCAAGGTCACCCGGCTGATCAAAACTGATGATGGGCGCTTTCGTGCCGCTGATGTCCCGAAACAATTACAGGATCGAGAAATTGCTGTATTGTCCGTCTCCGGTCACCTGTTTTTCGCGGCGATGCGCCATCTGGACACACTCATGCCCGCGGTTGATAATGTGAAAAACCCGGTGGTCATCTTGCGCGTGCGCGATAATACCTATCTGGGCAATACTGGTGTGCGCTTTCTACAAAAATATAGTCAAAAATTACGCGAACAGGATGGCTTACTGGTCGTGTGTGGAATCGATCAGCATGTGATGGGACAATTGCAACGCTCTGGTATGATCTCTCATCTAGGAGAAGATAATATTTTCTCGGCAGGGGAAGTTATTTTCTCCGCAACAGAGGAGGCATTGAAGTATGTCAACGACTGGCTAGATCAACGTCCACAGCCGGTCTAAGTAACTGCAAGATGTTACGTTTCGATACAAAATATTGTGTAATTTTTACCGGGAAAATTGACACAGGAACTGTCACCGGAGTAGCTCACCAATATCGACGATAATACATAAATCGCTAGTTGAATGTTGTGCCCATAACAATTGAACTAAAATGAATTTTCTGCTACTTGACAGCCAACAACAACTGATGTTCACTGATAATACACGGTTATTAATATAGCTTAATGTGAGAGTGCATGCCAATTAACGTAGCGTGGTACGACGAACGAAAAACCATTGTGCTACTGGACTTTGTCGAACCGTATATCAGCACATGGACAGAGTATCATACCGCTGTCGATGAGGCAATTGACCTTGCCAATAGTGTGGATCATCCTATTGGTATGTTGTTCAACGCCCAAACTACACCGATGCCTGCGGGCGCACCACTGGTTGAGATGCGTAAAGCCACTGAACGCATGCCCAAAAATGTCAGCCGTGTTGTGAGTGTTGTGACGCTCAACCGTTTCGAAGCCCTCATGTTGGGCATCTTTCAACGATTACACCGCAAGCCCATACCGTCTTATACCGTATCTACAGTAACGCAAGCGGTGAAGTTGCTCGAAGAAATCTACGCTCAAAAGTAACCTAACGTCTACTCTGCTACACGACCCTATATGAACTAGCGGTAATTCAACATAAATCCGCTCATCATTTATGCTTCCTGTGAACTTCAACGGGCGTATCATCGCAGGGGGATAACGCGCCCGTTTTCTTTATTGAGGTTACAGATCAATAATGATGAAGAAATTTTGCGACGGTTCGTTGATTGCGATAAAAGTGGATACGACAATCCGTTTGCCATCTGCTGAAAGCTGTGCATTGAGAAATGGCGAAGTACGTGGCAATTCGGTCACATCTGGCAATAACGCTACCAACCGATACGTTTCCCCGCCATACAGGTCGTCAACAGGGGTGATGTGTAGCACCGCACCGTCTTCGGGTAAGGTAATGAAAACTGCTATATCGCCCTGTACATCAATAGTGCCCCGGCTGGTCAAACCGGAATCAGCAATATCATAGATAGTGAGGATTTCACCTGTTGCTAAATCAATCTGAGAAATAGTGTCGTTGTTACTGTCGGTAAAAAACGCGGTTTGTTCGTCCGCGCTAAACGCCATATCCCAGAAGCGGAAGGTACGCACGTCTTCGGGTATCGGCAGAAGGTCGGTGACTTCGCCTGTGTTCAAGTTCCAGCGCATAATACTATCCATCAGCGTTGGGGTGTAAATAGTTTCGCCATCGCTTAGTGGGAAAATACGGAGGAGTGCATTTGGTGTTCGCAATTGCAAATTATCAAGGTATAACCGCTCCTCGTTGACGTTTGCAAAACGGGGAACAAGATTATTCACGATATAGCCAGTTTCAGTATCCCACACCATCAGATTACCCCGTAAACTTGCATCATCGGCTTGTACCAGCAAATTCGTCCCCGGCACGTAGGCAATATTACCACTATGAGGTAATGCAGGAATCTCACTAATAAGTTCTCCATTGGTCATATCCCACACATAAATCCACCCCACTCGATGATAGGTGGCAAGGCGCGAACCATCATTGTTAAAGGCAATGCTAGTAGCATAATCGCTAGGACCGTCGAGTGCATATAATTCCTCACCTACATCGAGATCATACACACGGACGGGTAAGTATTCCGGTATCACTTCGTCATTATGTACCACACCGTTTTCATGCACGGCGAGTAAGCGTCCATCCGGTGACATCACCGCGAGATGATCGACACTAGTGATCGAAATTGTGCGTACTGATAGGTCATCATCTTGCGCGGTCACGATCAATGGTATGAATAAGACAATCAAAGCAACGAGTAATCGGCGCATTCGTTTATTCCCTGAGTAAATCGTCGGAACACCCATTATCACACGGGTTACAAATCAGAGCGAATGAGGATGTGATGATTTGCATTAACAAGTGATAGCTACACAGTCTCAACCTGCCATCACTGTGTGGACTGTGCTAGAATCCCCTCGCTATGGACAAAACGATCAACCACACCCGTTTACTGACCCTGACCGCGATGGTCGCTGTTATCTTGACCGCGACACTTATGCGCGTATATCACATTACCCAGCAAAGCATCTGGTTTGATGAAGCCTTTGCGTGGAATATCATCCGACAAGCGGATATGTTCCCGCGTATCGCCGCAGATACCCACCCACCCCTGTATTACCTATTCCTGCGAGGCTGGGTGACGATTGCGGGAGAATCGCCACTGGCATTACGCTATCTCTCTGCCTTGTTCGGTATTCTAAGCGTCGC
>DAOTXB010000816.1:0-2237 GCA_034435575.1 Anaerolineae bacterium | reverse complement strand
ATCTGGTTCAATCAGGGGCAGGTGTGCTGTGCCGGGTCGCGCTTATTGGTGCAGGAGAATATCGCAGACGGTTTTCTCGCTAAAGTACGCGCCCGTATGGGGAAATTACGCGTCGGCGATTCGCTCGATAAAGGAATCGACATCGGCGCGGTGGTCGATCAAAATCAGCATGATGTCATTGATCGCTATGTTAACATCGCCCGTGAAGAAGGTGGCGACATCTTCCAACCGGACATTGACCTGCCGGAAAAAGGCTGTTTTTACCCGCCTACGCTCATCACTAATGTACAATCCGCCTCAACAGTGGTGCAGGAAGAAATTTTCGGTCCCGTGCTGGTGGCGATGACCTTCCGCACACCCTCAGAAGCGGTGTCGCTGGCGAACAACACCCGTTACGGTCTGGCGGCGAGCATCTGGAGCGAAAACGTCAATCTGGCGCTGGATGTCGCGGGTAAGGTCAAAGCAGGGAGCGTGTGGGTCAACTGCACCAATATGTTCGATGGCGCGTCCGGCTTTGGTGGTTATCGTGAGAGTGGTTTTGGACGCGAAGGCGGTAAAGAGGGCTTATACGAATATGCCCGTCCTAGATGGCATCCGCGCCCGACACCGACATTAGACGATGATGCGCTGGACAATTGGGGCGCACACATCCCCGCGAGTCCGGCACCGCTCAACGGCAAAAAGTCCAACGGCGCGTTGCCAAGCCTTGATCGTACGCCCAAGCTCTACATCGGCGGGAAGCAAAAACGCCCTGACGGCAATTACAGCTATCCGGTGTTCGGCAATAAGGGCGCGGAAGTGGGGCAAGCGGGCGAAGGTAACCGCAAGGACATCCGTGATGCGGTCAGCGCGGCGCGTTCGGCGCAAGCGGGATGGGCGCAGAAAAACGGGCACAGTCGCGCCCAAATTTTGTATTACATCGCGGAGAACCTGAGCGCTCGTGCAGACGAATTTGCGTCACGGCTCGCCTCAATGGTTGGCGGGAGCGCAAAATCTGCGATGGGCGAGGTGGATTGTGCGGTGCAACGCCTGTTCACCTACGCCGCCTATGCTGATAAATATGGCGGGACATTGCAAGAAACCGTCCTGCGTGGGTTGACCATCGCCGTCAACGAACCGATTGGCGTGGTCGGTGTCGCCTGCTCAGATGATGCGCCTTTGCTCGGATTCATCTCCACCATCGCACCCTTGATCGCACGGGGCAATAGCGTGGTCGTGCTGCCATCACAAACTCACCCTCTCAGCGCGACGGACTTCTATCAAGTGCTGGAAACATCCGATGTGCCCGGCGGTGTGGTCAACATTGTCACCGGCAACCGCGATCATCTGGTGAAAACCCTCGCCGCCCATGATGATGTCGATGCGATGTGGTACTTCGGCACCGCCGAGGGCAGTTATCATGTGGAAAAACTGAGCGCGGAGAACATGAAGCGCACCTGGGTCAATTATGGTGAACCCATCGACTGGTTTGACGACACACAGGGCATGGGGGCACGCTTCCTGCGTCATAGCACACAGGTCAAAAATATCTGGGTGCCAACGGGGGAGTAACGATCCGCCACACCATACCAACCACTCATCACCTGCACCGCAGTCTGTTGTGCGGGTGGTTTTTGTTAGGAAAGTAGGCTCATGATGCAACCATTAAGAATTTTCAGTTTCTAATCGCATGGGTTTTAGCAGTCGGTGTCATGCTCGGCTGTGCTATGAGTCAGCATATGGCAGAGGCACTACAATCTGATTGCCAGCCGACGGCGGTGATAACCCGTGCCGTTGACCAGCGCAGAGTCAAGCGCAGATCGTCCCCGCAGAGCGTGTTGGCACATCGATGATCGAACATCGCACCTGTGACGGGTGACCAATGCTTGCGATTTTGACAATAAGCTAATACATGAGACTTAGAATATATACTACTCATTCTTTGTTTCCATATTTTTTCTCATGTACTTAGTCCAGTTTTCGGACCACCTTATACTGAATCCTTCTATAAACCAACTAAGTTCACTGGATTTGATGTTATCAGGAGCATAACGCTTAGCAACATCTCGATAAGAACATATATCGTAACTAATATACCGTTCTTTCTCATCATTGTCTGCTGTATTCCAATAGAGTTCTGCCTTATCTTCTCCAAGTTGATAACTTGAAACGATTGTCTGTCTTGTATATTCAAGCATTTTCTCTAATTGAGAAATTTTTGGATTATCAAGTCGTTCTCTTTCTTCTAAAATACTCTC
>DAOTXB010000815.1:0-14730 GCA_034435575.1 Anaerolineae bacterium | reverse complement strand
AACACACCCGCTTCTGCTGTGGTCAGCCAGCAACCTTCAGGGATTTCGACCTCATAGCAAACTTCTTCGTACACGCCTGCTTCTTGTGCTTCGATATAGATGCAATATTCGACAGTCTGTGTCCCGCCACGATTGGGTAGTGTGTCATCGCTAGGCAAGGTTTCGAAGACGAGATTGGTCGCGTCGCCGATATCAGGACGGCATTGTACGGTGTAGACACCCGCTTCTGCTGTGGTCAGCCAGCAACCTTCAGGGATTTCGACCTCATAGCAGACTTCTTCGTACACACCTGCTTCTTGTGCTTCGATATACACGCAGTATTCGACAGTTTCTGTGCCATCGCGGGGTGTGGCTTCTTCATTGATAATGACACCATCAACACCACTAGCATCACTGAATGCTATTTCTGTACATGCAGAGGCGGTCAATACTGCACGGGAAGCATACCCGACATTACCACTACCACCTTCATAATTATTGAGCACGAACCATATATTCGGACCGTCCATGACATAACCATCTGCGGCATAGATTACGCCAGGAGCCAGGAAACCGACCACATTTGCAGTGATACGCGGTTCTTCCCGCACGTTGACATTATTATCGACATTGGGTGTCACGAAGCAGGCATCTGCTGGCAATGCGGGCGGTGTGAACGGCGGTGCTGGTGGCGGGGTATTAGTGATTATATTTGGGTTTGGTGCAAGATCCTGAATAGGGTTAGGGGTCGCGCTAGCACCGGGGCAACCATTATTTTCACGGATACCAGCCACGGTCGGGCATTGATCTGCGCTATCTGGCAAGCCATCACCATCCGTATCGACAGGTTGTTGTGGGTTCGGCGCGACATCAAGCACTGGACACCCACGATTCTCACGCGGACCAGCCACAGTCGGGCATTGGTCGTCGCTATCGGGTAAGCCGTCGCCATCTGTATCAACCGGTTGTGGGTTCGGCGCAATTTGTAACACCGGACACCCACTATTCTCTAGCGTTCCAGCCTGAGTCGGACATTGGTCACGTGTATCTGGTAAACC
Source organism: Anaerolineae bacterium (assembly GCA_034435575.1). Lineage (GTDB taxonomy): Bacteria > Chloroflexota > Anaerolineae > Aggregatilineales > Phototrophicaceae > JAVJSU01. Next base: position 13,693 of record DAOTXB010000815.1, on the reverse strand, counting down.
ATCGCCATCGCTATCGTTTTGTGCTAGAGCGACAGATGCGCCACTGAACACAATGAGTAAGGTTAGAATAAGATAAATTCGTTTCATGATATGTGTTTCCTCAACTGATAAACTTCGAATGATTTGCGTAAGCACTACAAACATCAGCATATTGATCTAGCGCCTAATAAACGCCTAATAGGGTTTTATAAGTCGCTTATTGACAACTTCTTGACAAAATTGAGGGAGGACATGATATTTTATGGGATTTTTGATCTATTATGATCTCTTAAAATATGCAGAGAGCCTTATAGGGGATACGTAAATCGAGTATACTGATAATGTCACGGTGAAAATGACTCTTATTGTCAACCTATATTGAGCACAACTTATGACAGACCATACGCTGAACGTTAGAACTTTCGGGGCTTTTATCATTGAGCGCGAAGGGCAGATCGTTGAAGATTTTTTGACCCTGAAGACGGCGTTGTTGTTTACGTATCTTGCGATGAACACTGGCGAACACTCACGCGAGAAACTCTCCTTTTTGTTATGGAGCGAGACAACGGATGAACAGGCGCTCAAAAATCTACGCACAGTACTGTCAAGCCTGCGTCGTACAGTGCCGGATGCGGTAAATATCTCTCGTAAAATGGTACAGATTATCGATAATGATCTTTGGGTCGATGCGCGTGTATTTGAGGATGCCTGTAATGCGATTTTTGCTGGTGAAGCGTATTCACTGGAAAGGATGCTATCCGTAGCAGATTTATACTATGGTGAATTTCTGTGCGATTTGCACTTACGTCAGGCACAAAGTCTTACAGGGTGGATTGACCATAAGCGAGACGAGCTACATCAAAAATATCTACAATTGCTCTATCATATTGTCGAATGTTGTCTTGAAAATGGTGAGATATACAAAAGTGTAGAAATTGCCCGGCGATTGGTGTTGTTAAACCCTTTATGGGAGGCGGCACAACGGCAATTGATGTTGCTCCTAGTCTATCTTGACCAGACCGGCGAGGCGTTGATTCAATATGAACGTGTGGCAACAATGCTGGACGAGGAACTTGGTGTAACGCCAGAGCGTGAGACGGTTGCACTCTATCAAAAGATCAAATCTGGCGAGATTCATTCGCATGAAACACAAACTGTCCGCATTATCGTCTTGCCGGATTTAGCTTATGTTGCCCCACAGAATGATCTGAATTATCTGCGAGAAATGTTGGACAAGCCAGAATGTCGTTTGGTGACCATAACAGGAATTGGTGGTACCGGCAAAACAATGCTGGCAACCTTTGTGGCGCATGAACGACAAAATAATTACCGCGATGGTGTCACAATCGTTCCCATAACACCCATCAGCGATATGCAAACACTATCACGCACTATCCTGAGTAGCTTAAATGTCTCTGTAACGGGTGTCGCTTCTGCACAACAGGTAGTAGAGGCGGTTCAAGATAAAGAAATGCTATTGGTTTTAGATAATTATGAACATCTGTTGCCGGATACCGCGTTGATAAGCCAAATTTTGGAAGAGGCATCCGGTGTGGAGGTGCTGATTACCTCACAACTCCCGTTAAACCTACGCCATGAGTGGACATTACCGCTAAACGGCTTTGAGGTTGATACCAGCAATACAATCGATTTTGATAATAATGAAGCGGTCAAATTATTCAAGAAGACCGCAGAGCGTATCTTACCGCAACTTGATCTGACTCCGTATAAGCAGTCTGTGCTAGATATTTGCCGTTTGCTTGAAGGCTTGCCGTTGGGTATTGTGATCGCCGCTAGTCAGGTCAAATATTTAGCCCCACCAGAAATTTTGAGTGCTTTGCGTGATGATATGCTAGCGATGAAATCAATGTATCAAGATTTACCGGAGCGACATCGTGGATTTGGAAGTCTGGTCAACGCAACCTTAAAGCACTTATCTGAAGAAGATCAGCAAGCATTGATGGCACTATCGATTTTTCGTGGTAGCTTTGACCATGCGGCGGCGTTGACCGTCGCGGATATAAATCGGCAAGCTTTTATACGTCTTGTCGATCAATCGCTGATTCAGCGTGTGGAAAATTTTCGATATACTATTCATGGTCTGCTAAAACGGGTGTTTCATGAACAACTCATCAAGTCTGATCAAAAAGACATAATTCGTCGACGGTTTACGGCTCATTATCAGCAATGGTGTCATCAGATTTATCGGGAAAGTCATCAAATGAAATATGATCTTGCCTATATTGAACGCGAACACGCCAATATCTGGCATCTCGATCTATTAGATGATGTTGAACAACAACGCTATATTTTGGAAATCATGCCTGCGCTCCAACAATACTGGAAAAATCGCGGTTTTGGTCAGCAAATTGTAGAGGTGATGTCAAAAGCTGTGAATAATCCGGTTCATCCACGCACCTTGCGCGGGCGGGGTATGGCAGAACTTGCGTTGATGATGTCTGCTGTTGGCACAATGGAAGAAACTGATGCGTTGTGTGAGCAGGCAATTGCTACGGCATCAGATAATCTTTATGTGCATGTGCTGGCACTTCAGGTTCAATACCGAACAGCGATGCAACGTGGCGAATATCAGAATGCTTATGCTTTTTTGGAAAAAGTGCTAGAGCTTGAACCGCAACGACCAAGCTCAAATGATCCACAAATTGACTACCGATTTGTAGGCAATCACATCGGGATGGGGTTAGCGGCGCTGGAGATGGGACAGAGCCCGAATGCCCGTTCGCACTGGGAAGTTGCCATCAATGGCTTCAAACAATTGAATGAACCACTTCAAGGCGCACAGGCACAAAACAATCTCGCACTTTTAGACTTAAGGGAAGGTAATTATGAAGCGGCAAGCCAACACTTTCAACAGGTCATCACGATATTTGAGACAACAGAACATGACACACTCATCATGATCGCTAAGGCGAATCTTGCTAAAGCACTGATGTTGCTAGAAGATTTTCCTACTGCCTATGCTCGTCTAAAAGAAGCTATGTTGATTGCGGTGCGTATCAAGCGACAGTCCAGTATTTTGTATCAGATGGAAACCTTCACACAACTCGCAAATATGATGAAAGCGTATATGATTGCCGCCCAACTATATGGCTTTATTCTTAAACGTAGCGAGGATGTGGGTATCGCTTTTTCGCACGGAACGCAGGATCAAATTGAAGCATATTCTGCTCATATACAAGCAGAATTAGGGGACGAGGACTTTGACTCTTATGTGACACTTGGTAAGAAGCTCTCACTCGATTCTGCGGTGGCGCTAGCATTCACATTATCATCGCATATGTGATGATTTGTTTATCTCGCGATGGATGATTGAGCCAGACGCATTGCTCCTATGGGGTGATGAGCGCTTTTAAGAACGCTTTTTGTAACACCGAGGCTTCCTCAAAGAGCAGAGCTGGGATGAGTTTTTGAATTTGCTCTTGATCTTTTTCCGGTAACAACGATGCTTTAGGTGGTTGGAATGTGCTTGCCAGCAACACCCGTGCCTGGCTTTGTTGCATTTCTTTTAACCATGCCTGTCCTTGAAGATCATCTTCGTCCATATCTTTCAGGGCGATATAGCGCTCCATCCAGAAGATAAACAGGCTTTCATTATCAATAAGATGGTTGATAAGGTGCTTGCCAATTTGAAGCCAGAATAAGTCATAACCCTGTGCCCATTCATAGCGATCAATTTTCGCTAACACCCGCCCTTCAAATTCAACAATGAGATCAGACAAACCGTTGGACTTAGGCTTAATTGTGTCAGATAAAATGGTCATCGCAGAATGATTTGGTGTATCTTGATGCCATTCCTGCAATATGTTGACATCTGCCTCAAGATAATCCTGAATGTTCGCCAGTTGATTTTGTAAGTGACTGATTTCACCCTGAATGCGCTGTTGATGTTTTTCTAATACGATACGTACTAATTCATCTGGATGGTTGGCATTGAAGATGGCTTTGATTTGTTGTAAAGATAGTCCGAAGGTTTTTAGGCGGAGGATCAACTGTAAGTGTTCAAGTTGCTCCACACTATATAGGCGATAATTGTTTACATCGCGTGTTGGCTCTTCGAGTAAACCTATTTGATGATAATGACGGATCGTTTTCGGCGTGATGCCTGCCAACTGTGCAATATCACCGATTGTAAATATAAGTCTAGACATCGCCATCTTTCCAATATCTACTCTAGTCTGAAATGTTTCCTCATGAACTCAACTATATATGATGACTTCCATCAAAGTTAATAAGATCGTTCACTTCCATTATTTTCTAGTACATTCAACAACATCATACAACGTGCCCTAAGGGAAATGTCTATGCCACTATCATGAAAAACTGATGAGATTGATGCAATTTACGACAAAATATCAAAGTAGATGGATTCAACGATGGATATGTGAATCAATATGATAGCGTGACACAAAATCTCCGTATCACGCCAACCGAGAAGCGCTTATAAGGTCGGACATAATCTATTTTTGTTGTTGCGTGCTGTTTATGTCCAGAGTAACTTGGTTTGGTCCATCAAGAAAGCACACTGCTCATTACTTAAGGGAATGGTAGGCGAGTTCACATTTGTTGTATCCCGATTTTCCACAATAAGCACCGTTGCATCCTGCGAAAGCGTGTGCGTGTGCCACGCGCCCTCCTTTACGTTGTATGCTTTTAACGGTTCCATGTTTACAGCATGAATAGCACCAGGTTGTTCTTCGCCCTCACCAATGAATAAGATACATTGACCATCAAGTAAGACGAACACCTCGTCGGTTTCATCATGCCGTTGCATCGTATTAATTTCGGATACTTCTAAATTGGGATGATAACGTAAAATCGCTACGCGCCATTCACCATAATCAATAATGGGGAGGTAGCCGATTCCTTCATAATGGGATATTTGCAATAAATTCTCTTTTAATAGTTTACTCATCGTTATTCAGCGACCTTTCCAATAGTAATCAGGCAGTTTTGAAGAAAATTACCCGTGTTTATGAGAAAACGTTGACAAATCGCCCATAATAATCTTATAATATAAATATCTTGAGAGCGCTTTCAATGAGTTTATCATGAATAAGGCAACTCGACAATTAACCTTAGATGACATCGGAAAATTGGCAGGTGTTTCACGCGCTACTGTGTCGCGGGTCATCAACCATTATCCACACATCAAACCCGAAGTTCGGGAACGTGTTCAACGTGTTATCGAGGAAACGGGTTACCGACCCAACAAGATGGCGCAATCATTAGCATCGAAACGCACTGGTGTGATTGGGCTGGTCATACCGCATGTAGCAGATGCTGTTTTTACCAACCCGTATTTTCTTCATCTGATTAACAGCATCACCAAATCAACCAACCAGTATGATTTGACTCTGGCATTGTTTTTCTTTCATTCCCCGGATGAAGAGTATCGAATTGCCCAATCGATTTATAACACAAATCTGGTTGACGGTGTAATTGTCACAGCAGATCGTAAAGAAAAATCATTTGTAGAGCAGATTATACAAAATGATGTGCCTGTTGCTTTTATCGGTAAACCGGAGCAGGGCGTTGACATTCCATATGTGAACGTGGATAACGTCTCCGGTGGATACATTGCGACCAAGCATTTGATTAAACGCGGTTGCAGACGGATCGCGACGATTTCAGTTGATCATAATACGGCTGGCGATGATCGTCATCTGGGTTATATAGACGCATTAAAAGAACATAATATTGCATATGATAAGCGTCTCGTTGCAGAAGGTGACTTTACACAGAGAAGTGGCTACCTTGCAATGCAAACTCTATTATCCGAGAAACCAGATGCAGTGTTTGTCGTGTCAGACCTGATGGCACACGGCGCATTACATGCCATTCGTCAGGCGGGTCTGAGTATTCCAGAAGATATTGCTATTGTTGGTTTTGATGACTTTCCGCAAGCAGTAATGGCAGAACCGCCACTGACGACAATCCGTCAACCTGTTGATGAACTAGGATTAATCGCGGTGGATATGGTGCGGGAGGCAATTAAACGCCCTGTTGAAGGGGTGATGTCCAGAATATTGCCGGTTGAGCTAGTAATACGCTCAACATAAAAGAGTTTCACCTTTTTTTGGGCATTTTTGAGAGCGCTTTCAAATATCTGCGATAATCCAAGTGGACGATTTGTAGATATATGGAGAAAGAAGTTAAGCAAGTATTGAGGAGGATAATGGCTTCAGAGTATTTAAGTACATTAATTGTAAAAAGTTTTAATCACAATAGATCAGAAAAGAGGAAAAAATGAAAAGATTTCGTCCGATCACAATAATGCTCATTGCCGCCATGGTGATGATGCTCGGTATGCAGGTTGTTGCACAGGATGATGAGACCACCCTTCGTGTGCTCGTCCATCAGAACCCGCCAATGGTTGAATTTATGGAAGAATTCAATGCGGCATTTGAAGAAGCAAATCCCAACATCACAGTTGATATGTCTGTGGTAAACGCTAATGATCTGCCGACTGTCACCCAAACGCGCCTTTCCGCTGGAGATATCGATGTTATCGACATCTTCGGTTTCGCGAACAGTGTACAGGATTACATGAGCGGTGCAACCCCGCCGAGCTGGCAAACGATGATTGAAGCAGGACAACTGCTTGAATTGACTGGCGAAGGATTTGTTGAAAACTACGACCCCGTTTCAACCGAACAAGCCTGCACCTATCAGGGCAGTGTTTACTGTGTGAACCTCGGTCGTGTGATTTACAGTGGTCTCTATTACAACATCGACATGTTTGAAGAATTTGGTGTGGAACAACCCACAACATGGGACGAACTGGTTGCCGCCTGTGAAGTCTTCACCGAAGAAGGCATCGGTTGTATGACCGCCGGTGGTGGTGATGGCTGGCCCATCTTTGTAGGTGCCTACGGTCTGCTCGGTTCCCTGTTCCCTGACCAAGAAGGTTATGTTGAAGGTCTGTGGACTGGTGACATCCGTTTTGACGACGAACAATCCCTCGTCATGTGGGAACGCATGCAAGTATACGCCAGTGAAATGATGGAACGTGGCGCAAGTGGTATCCCCGGTGATGCCGCCCCTGGTCGCTTTGCTTCTGGTGCCGTTGCGATGTTCCCTGGTGGTTCATGGTATGCATCCGCAATCGAATCCGCAGAGCCGGAATTTGAATGGGGTTACATTCCGTTCCCCGGTAGTGATGTTGTAGAAGACAACCTCGGTTGGTTCGGTAAATACGATCAAGGTTGGGCAATCGCCGCAGATTCCCCGAATATTGAAGCATCACTGCTTTATCTGGATGCCTTCTCTGCCCCTGAAAACTATCAGGCATTCGTTGATGCTGTTGGTTTTATCCCGACACAACCCGGTGCCACACTGAACACCCAGATCGGCGAAGAAATTGCCGAATATCTGGATAACTTCCTCGTAGGTTACGAACAATACTGGGTACAACCAACCGGTGCCGGTCAATGGGCACAGCCGTTCGCTTCTTTCTTCGCACCGTTCAATGAATGGGACAACGCTGCAGAACTTGCAGAACGCGCTCAGTCAGACCTCCAAGCAGGTCTGGACGAAGTTAATGACGAAGGCTAAATAGCCGCCGACACTCAATAAACACCTCGACAGCCCTCTCCACGAGGGTTGTCGTTTAAAAATAGTTTTAACAAGGACACGAATCATGGTATATCCTTTTGGAGAGGGCAGGCAACGGTGGATACCTTATCTCCTTGTCATCCCCGGACTTCTCGCTTACTTTATTGTCGCACTCGGTCCGTCTTTAGCCACTAGCGTGTATTCCTTCACTGATGCAAGCGGTATCGCTGGTGCGCCCGTTAACTGGATTGGTTTGGATAATTACGACGAATTCTTATTTGCTGGTCAAGCCGCCCGCGATAACATCGACGCATTAGAACGTACTATCATTTTTTCGATTGTGGTCACAATCGCGCAGTTTGGGCTTGGGCTTCTGGTAGCAATCTTACTTAATCAGGGTTTGCCGGGTACACGCTTCTTCCGCACGCTCTTCTTTTTGCCGGTAATTCTTGGCGTGGTCATTCAGGGGTTAATCTGGAAGTTATTCTTATATCCCTTAGGTGGGCCGGCATCACAAATACTTGATATGTTTGGCATGTACTCAGAATTTTTGGGTAGTCAAAATGCCTTCTGGTGGGTGATCTTCGTGCAAATCTGGGCGAATATGGGTATCACCATGATTATTTTTATCGCCGGTTTACAAACGATCCCGCTAGAACTCTATGAAGCGTCACAGATTGATGGTGCCTCTGGCTGGGAAAATTTCCGCTTTATTACCTGGCCCCTGCTCACACCTAGTGTAAATACCAACTTACTCTTGAACATTATTGGTTCCTTGCAGGCGTGGACACTGTTCCTCGTGCTCACCGGTTATCGTCCCGGGACACAAGTGCTGGGTTATGTCATTTATGCACAGGGCTTTGGGCAAACAGGTGGCGTGAATGCGGCATCCCGTCAGGGTTTTGCGGCGGCGGCATCTATCGTGCTGTTTTTCCTTGTGTTGGTCGTCGGCTTAGGCACGCAATATCTGTTAAACCGTAGAGAGAAAGAGATCATGGGATGAGCGCTACAACAGACATTAAAGATGGACTTATTGAACTTGATACACCGAAAACGCAGTCATCGCGTTTCAGCATCTCACCCCGTATCATTGTTTCTTACGTACTGTTGATCTTAATCGCGTCCGTATATATCGGACCGTTATTTATGCTGGTGAACACAACCTTCTTGACGCAAAATCAATTTAATCGTAATGCAACAACATTACCGGATACAATCTCCTTCGATAACTACGAAGAAGCGTGGGAACGCGGTAACTTCCCGCAATATATGGCGAATTCGGTCTTCTATGCCTTTACGGCAACGGCAATCTATGTCATTACCGCGGTGTTAGTGGCTTTTCCAATTGCTCGGGGCTATATCAAAGGGGGCAATGTCATTCTCACCTTGTTTGTCATTGCGCTATTCTTACCACCGGCGTTGATTCCTCAATTCCAGTTGATATTGAACATAGGGTTATATAATACGCGTCCGGGGTATATCTTATTACTGATTACCAACCCGATTGGGATCATCATTCTGGTCAATTATCTGAAAACGCTCCCGCGTGAGCTAGATGAAGCCGCCGCGATGGATGGTAGTGGCTATATCCGGTTCATCTTATATATCGTGTTCCCACTATCGCGCCCAATCATCGCAACAGTCATCGTTCTCCATGCAATTGGTATCTGGAATGAACTGATTCTGGCGACGATTTATCTGACGAATGAAGCTTTCTACCCGATCACACGCGGGTTGCTGGTTTTCCAGGGTGTGTATGGTTCTAACTGGCCCGTACTTGCCTCGGCAGTCGTGCTAATGGCATTGCCGATGATTATTCTTTTCCTATTCCTGCAACGTTACATCATCTCTGGTTTGACGGCGGGCGCGGTTAAGGAATAATTGATGACCGCAACTGCGAATGATACATCTGTAGTGGGTGACTTCGTCGATCTATTGGGCGAAACCTACTATCAGATTCAAAACTATGACACGATGCCACCGTTTTTCATGACGGTGGTTAGTGCCGCCGATCACTGGTTGTTTATTGCATCTACCGGTGGGTTAACCGCAGGGCGGATTAATCCTAACCACGCACTTTTTCCTTACTATACGGTAGATCGCATTAAAGAAAATGCCAATAACACCGGCAGTAAGTCATTTTTTCATCTGAGTAAGCACGGCAAAATACAACTATGGGAACCGTTTATAGATCGTTTAACTAGCCCATATGCTATCGACCGCACGCTTTACAAGAATATTGCTGGTACTTCGCTCGTTTTTGAAGAAATCAATACAGACTTAGGGCTGACGTTCCGGTATGCGTGGCGTACCAGTGATCGTTATGGAATCATCAAAACAGGTTGGCTCATTAATCATGATGAGTCGGCTGTTTCGGTCACAATTACGGACGGTATACAAAACATCCTGCCCGCGCACGTTGATTCCGATTCACAAAACAGGCTCAGTGTGTTGCTGGATGCATATAAGCGCAACGAACTTATTGCCGACAACGGCTTGGGTCTTTATTATCTCAGTTCTCGCCTAACAGACCTTGCGGAACCGAGTGAATCGCTCCGTGCCAACACCGTATGGCAGGTCGGTCTGGAAAATGGCACTTATCTGGTGTCATCATCACAGATTAACACGTTGCGGGCGGGGCACTCTGCAAAACAAGAAAGTGATGTTCGTGGAGAACGTGGCGCATACTTTGTCCATACAACTATTGAGCTAGCGCCAAACGCGGAAAAATCCTGGCATATTGTCAGTGAAGTTGATCAGGATAGTGCGGCGATTGCACGTCTCAAAAAGCAACTTTCAGCTGAATCTGGATCGCTATACTATAAAGTTAAAGATGACATCGCCATCACCAGCAACCATCTTGAGAAAATTGTAGGCGGTGCAGATGGTGTACAGCTTTCTGCTGATCCGTTGAGTACCGGGCATCATTTTGCCAATGTGTTGTTTAACGTGATGCGTGGTGGCACCTTCTTTGACCAATATCAGATCGATAAAGTGGATTTTATTGACTTTGTTGATACCCATCATAGCCAGTTACGGGCGCAACATCGCGCATTTTTTGATGATCTGCCAGAGACATTTAGCACACAGATGCTCAAAGCACGGGCGGATGCACAATCTAACAATGATGTGATTCGCCTGTGCTATACCTATCTTCCATTAACCTTCAGCCGCCGACATGGTGACCCCAGCCGACCCTGGAATCGTTTCTCTATCCATCTGAAAAATGTGGACGGCTCACCCCAACTGAACTATGAAGGCAACTGGCGCGATATTTTCCAGAATTGGGAAGCCCTCGCATATGCCTATCCCGAATTTATCGACGGGATGATTTCTGTTTTCCTAAATGCGACAACACCTGATGGTTACAATCCGTATCGTATCACCCGTGATGGAATCGATTGGGAAGCGCCTGATCCAGATGATCCATGGGCGAATATCGGCTATTGGAGCGATCATCAGATCATCTATCTACAAAAGTTGATGGAAGTTTGTGAGCGATTTTACCCCGGTAAGCTACAGGATTTACTCACACGGACAATCTTCACATATGCTGATGTGCCGTATCGCATTAAGCCCTACGATGACATCGTGAGTGATCCCTACGACACGATTGAATTCGATGATGAGCATGAACATGCCATCACCACGCGTGTCCAGAAAATGGGCACAGATGGTAAGTTACTGCTGGATAGCAATGGTAATGTTGTGCATACGACCCTCATCGAGAAATTGCTCAATTTATTGCTGGCAAAATTGGTAAACTTTGTGCCTGCGGGTGGCATCTGGATGAATACCCAGCGCCCTGAGTGGAACGATGCGAATAACGCACTGGTGGGCAAGGGGTTATCTGTGGTGACGACCAGTTACCTACGTCGATATATTGTGTTTTTACAAACACTTATTGCAGATGCACCAGATGAATTAGCCCTCAGCGACGAGCTAACCATGCTGTTCGAAGTAGCACACGCTACGCTCGCTGATTATCAATCCTCTGATGGTCCAATCTCTAATAAGCAACGTCGTAGCATAATGGATGCACTCGGTAGAGCAGGTAGTGAATATCGCTGGCTCTGTTATGAAAAGGGTTATTCTGGCGATCTTGTAAATGTCACCAAAGAGCAACTTACTGATTTCCTAAGTACAGCGCAAGGTGCAATTGACCGAACCATTGAAGCGAACCGTCGTGACGATGGACTATATCACGCCTATAACACACTTCAACTGAGAACTGATATGGCACATATCAATCACCTTTACCCTATGTTAGAAGGGCAGGTCGCGGTGTTGTCATCTGGCGCACTCTCGCCGGATGCTGTGTTAACGCTTTTACGAGAATTACGCCAGAGTGTGCTCTATCGTGAGGATCAACATAGTTATATTTTGTATCCTGACCGTGAATTACCGGACTTTACAACAAAAAATACCATCGATGAAACGCTCATCAGTGGATTGGCGCTCGTCCAGACGCTCGTAGAAAAGCAGGATACCAGCCTGATTGTCAAAGATGTGAATGGTGACTATCACTTTGCCGGTGATTTACGCAATGTGCGTGATGTGCGCGATGTGCTTGAAACACTCAGCGAAAACTCCGAGCTAGAAGAACTTGTCGAAGAGAACGCTGATTCTGTGATGATGTTGTTCGAGAAGGTTTTTGAGCACGATACTTTTACCGGACGCTCTGGGTCATTCTTTGCCTATGAGGGCTTAGGCAGTGTTTACTGGCATATGGTTTCTAAATTATTGCTTGCGATTCAAGAAAATATTTACCTCGCGCAGGCAACGCAAAGTGAAGCCTTACCCCTGCTCATAAAAGCGTACTATGATGTGCGGAATGGTCTTGGCTTCAATAAATCGCCTGATGTTTACGGCGCTTTCCCGCTTGACCCATATTCACACACCCCCCGTGATAAGGGCGCTAAACAACCCGGTATGACAGGAATGGTCAAGGAAGAGATTCTGACCCGTATCGGTGAGCTAGGTATCGTGATTGCAAATGGTGAAATTGTGTTCAATCCGATCCTGCTCCGCGATGAAGAATTACTCAATGACCCATCTGTTTTGCATTATCGGGCTGTTGACAACACCCTGCGCCAGATTGATGTACCTGCGGGGTCTGTGGCATTTACACTCTGCCGCGTCCCGTTCATTGTAGAACATGCTGAACAAAATCAGTTTACGGTAAAAATGAACGATGATACTTCACAAATTGTCACAGGGTATCAGCTCGGGTATGATTTGAGCCAGCATATTTTTTCCCATGATGGGGCTATCCGTCAGGTGACGGTGGGCTTCACTGAAACGACAGGCACACGATGAAACTAAAGAGTACAGCAGAAAGCTTTAATGCAATTCGCCCGCGCTACCCTGAGTTTAAAGACAGGGTGGCGCTGGTCACTGGTTCAAATCAGGGAATTGGCAAAGGCATAGCACTACGTTTAGCCCGTGAAGGCATGAAAATTGTCATTCACGGTAAGGTTGAAGCAGAGGTCGAAAAAACAACACAAGAATTCCAAGCGCTCGGTGTAGATGCATTCGGCATCTGCACCGATTTCAGTGAACCAGACGCGGTAGATCGCCTGTTTGATGCCTTTCGCACACGTCATGATCGTTTGGATATTATGGTCAATAATGCGGCGGATTTGCGCCGTACAACTGTTGATAATGCGACGACTGAATTGTTGGATTTTCAACTTGCAGTCAATGTTCGTGCGCCCTATCTGTGTAGCTTGCAGGCTGTTCCGTTGATGCGTCCGCAAAAACAAGGTGCAATTATCAATATCAGTTCTGTAGGCGGGCAATTTGCCCATTGGCGCGGTCTACCCTATGACGTGACCAAAGGCGCGAACGAATCCATGACACGGGCAATGGCGATAAATCTAGCTAACGAAGGTATCCGCGTCAATGCAATTGCACCGGGCGCGATTTATGGCATCCGTACACCGCCACTAGATACACCAACTATGCAAGCGATGTCAAGCCGTATCCCCGTTGGTCGTCTGGGTAAAGATGTTGAGATCGGCGCGATGGTGGCATTTCTCGCCTCAGAAGATGCCGATTACATCACCGGGCAGGTCATCTTCGTTGACGGTGGCATCAGCGCGCAAATTAGCCCACCGGGACATCCCATTTAGCGAAT
>DAOTXB010000814.1:0-7377 GCA_034435575.1 Anaerolineae bacterium | reverse complement strand
AGCATATATCGATCTTCAATATATTCCCCCACTGCCCACAGGCTGGTTGGGTAGCTACCATCTCTCGGTGATACATCACGTTGAGCAATCGTTACCCCATTTTCATCAATAATATGCACAAAAACAGTGTAATCTGTTTCAACGGCTTGATGTGTAAACCATACTGGTTCAAAAATCACTGCATCGTCTATTGCCAATTTATACCCATATAATTGTAATGAATCACCAAAATCAATTTCGATGATTGTATCCACTTCCGGTGTGTCAAACACACGCGGTGGACTATCCACTTGTATCTCCCCTAATTGTATTACAAAATCATCTGTGCGTATTGTGATGTCATATGTTCCACCGGCGATGTCGGTTGGAATTGACCAACTTACACGCTCTTGCAGTACATCGCCCGATTGCCACGCTTCTACAGGAAAAATTTCTGATAATGGCGAAGTCTGTACCAATGAAACGGGTGCATCACCATTCCCTAGCGTATAACTGAGCATCGGCGTGGCTCTTTCGTCATCATCACCTGTCGCCTCCCAAAATAGCGATACATCCAGCGTGCCGCCACTCCGCACTATTGCCGGGATTTCGCCCCACCCTAATAGATTTACACCTGTGCTGATTTCTTCATCATAACGATTAGGGATAGCTAGCGTAGAAATATCAGGGGTAGTTTCGGCAGGTATGACCTCAATCTGAGCGATGTCCGTCACAAAACCACCATAACCACCATCATCACCGATATACGTAACATATGTGCCACTATCACGGTCAACCCATGATGTTGTTACTGTGTACATTCCGGGTGGTGCAGTCGCTGGAATCTCTAACGGCACATTTTGGATCATCACCTCGCCTGCTCGCCATTGATCTGTACCAAGCAAAAACAAATCATTGCGCGACAACACATTATCAAGCGCATCCGTTAATTCCACAACTGGACGGAGTCGATTATATGGCGGGGTTTGGTCAATGCGCCAACGCATCGTCACGACGACCTGTTGACCGGCAGGTGTGGGTTCAGCAGATGCATCAATAAACGTCATCAACGGTGTACGTATAGTGTCTTCGTCCACGTCTATAGTATTGCCCTGTAGACGATATGCTGAAAATGCAGGTGTGTTATCAGGGGCAAGCGGCACATTAGCCAGTTGTCCAGTTGCCAACAGATCTCGCCAGTCAGCAGGTAAATCTGCGTTTTGCATAATCAGATAAACCCCGGTTGCATCTGGTGCGGGTAAAAACAGACTCTCTGACCCCAGCCATGTGACATCACCCGACCACCCCGTGAGCATTGTGGTGTGTTCGGGATTGAACGACGCGACATAGACGCGTGTTGAGTCATCCACCTGTGCGGGCAACCATTCTGCCCCCTGCGCCATATCGCCATCAGTCTGATAAAAAAGATCAGTCCGCGTGACCCACGTTCGATAAGCCGAAGCAACCACGCCCGTACCAATGAGTGCGATGATTAAAAGCCCACTCGCTAAAATATTTCGACGCACTTCTTGTTGTAGTCTTACTCGCCTGAAGAAATAAGAGATACTCCATTCAGCCCCTATCGCAGGCAAAACGAAGATCAACGGCACCATGCCAAGTGAGCGCATATGATTCGGGGGAAAGCCACCGAGCGAAATCACACTTGGAATTACCATTAACGGCGACAACAATGCTATAAAATAGGCTGTACGAGCAATGGCATCTTTATGCGTCCACAGGCGATAGACCGCCACACCACTACCAACTATCAAAAATAGTGCCGCCAACGGTGTGAAATAAGGTCTACCGGGGATGTTATAGCGCAGATTACTATCTTCACCTTGTAGGAAGAACATCTCCGCATGACGACGAATGCTATGTTCTAGGCTTACGACTACATCGCTTTCTGCGGTGACTTCATTGAGTCGCCCCATAAAAATGTCAGGATTTTCCAGCGCATACATCCCGATGGGCACGGCAGTTACCCCTAATGCCCCGAAGAAAATAAGACCTTGTGTCATGCGACGGCGGAAATGGGCGCGATCTAACCATAAAAGGGCAAATCCAGCCAACAATAACCACAGCGGGAACAAGCGTGATGCCATATAGGTATACAATGCACCACCAGAAAAAATTCCTCCCACAATTAAACAAATCCAGCTATGTTGTTTTGCACGTAAACCACGCCACAAAAACAATAACCCGATACCCTGCATCAACGGGAGTGTAATCGCACGGTACGCTTGACGGGACATCAACACATGATGGAACGATACTGTCAGCAATATGCCCATCAGCAAACCGACAATCACACCACGCTCACCACGAAATAACACACGTCCTAGCGTCATTGACACAGCAACCGTCAAGATACCTATAAAGGCGCTGGTCAACTGTAACGTAAATTCATCATCAGCGATGGTCTGGAATAATGGTGCGGCAAGATAATGATAAAGCGTTTCTCGTCCCTGATAGCTGTTGGTGATCGGGAATTGATTTGCACCACCAAACGCAATACTGCGCGTAATCAGAATATTTGCGGCTTCGTCAAAATGAGGACCCGGTGGATACGATGCCAATCCGCCAAAGCGTAGAAGTGCCGCAAGTAGCAGAATACAGGTTGCTATAGGGAGAAATATGCGTTGCATATTGACCTTTCATCACCGGATAGTCGCCACAAAATAACTGAATCATGGCAGAAACTCAAGCCTTTGTTGAAAAATATGACAATTCTTATGATCCTGTTTATACTTTTAGGCAATAAATTCCTATTTTTTGGAGGCATATAATCATCATGGCAAAGGCAAAGAAAAAATCAACGAACAAAGAAAGCCCAAGCCAGAAAAAGAAAAATAACCGTATTAAAAAGAAAATTTATGAAGAAGAACTCGAACGCTTACAATATGAGCTTGTTAAATTGCAATATTGGGTTAAGGAACAGGGCTTACGAATCGTTCTGATCTTTGAAGGGCGCGATGCCGCCGGTAAAGGTGGGATCATCAAACGCATCACTGCCCCGCTGAACCCGCGCGGTGTCCGGCTCGTTGCCCTGGGTAAACCATCTGACGTGGAAGCAACACAATGGTACTTCCAGCGGTATGTCGAGCATCTACCCGCCGCTGGTGAAATCGTCATCTTTGACCGTAGCTGGTATAACCGTGCCGGTGTAGAGCGCGTCATGAACTTCTGCACTGACGCTCAATATTGGGAATTCATGCGCTCCTGCCCGGAATTTGAGCGCATGCTAGTACGTTCCGGCATCAAGGTCATTAAGTATTATCTATCTGTTAGTGATGAGGAACAGGAAGCCCGCTTCCAAAGCCGTTCTAAAGACCCTACACGTCGCTGGAAACTCAGCCCGATGGATCTCAAATCACGCGAAATGTGGGTGGAATACTCAAAAGCCAAAGACCTTATGATGGAATATACCGATATCCCTGAAGCACGTTGGTATCAGATCAATTCTGATCAAAAACGACGTGCGCGTCTCAATTGTATTCATCACTTTTTGGAGTTGATCGATTATGACGATGTGACACCACCTCCAATTAAACTTCCACCACGCCCACCGGCAGATGAGCATTACAACCGTCCGCCAATGGAATCACACATCATCATTGATGACGCATATAAAGAGTGGTAAAGGCAAATTGATTGTTGGTCAGGTCAAAAAGTGCGTCATGATTTGTGTCTACGGTCAAGGCGCACCTTATGCATGCGATCCGGTTGCCAGCGCTCTGCATCAGGATGATCTATCGGCGCGATACTGAGCAATACATAACGGTCTGCATCTTTTAGATAGTACACATCGTAGAACTTGTCACGCTCCAGATTAACGGCAGGCGCTAATCGGCTTGTGAACTTATAACGTGTACCGTCTGACCCAACAAGTTCTAAAGATTTCCAGAACATCCAGAATGGCGGTGCCCCCCCGTCTGCCTGCAATTTAGCATGATACACAGGCAGGCGGGCATAACGATAAGCGCGAAATACCGTCGTTACTGCCAATAACATCAGCACCCCTATCATCAACCACCAGCCAAACCAGAATGCTAGAACTAATCGTGGCAAAATCACCAGCAGTGGAATCATCATTACCAGAAGCGACATAAGCGGTTGCATCACAATATCGCCCCACTGCCCAACAGTTAATTTGCCTGACCGGTTGGTCATCAAACGTTCGCGCATTTCCGGCACAACCCCATGCTGTGACCGCTTAACCATATAAAAACGCCTTTCTAGAATCAAAAGCGACAGATATACATAGCATACCTGTCGCCTGTAATAACATCGTTGGAAACCAGAAATCTATGGTATTGTTACTGTACTCGCAATAGATACCATATCCGTCAGGTTGGTTGCCAGTGTTGGGAAAATGCCCAGCAGAACGGTGCCTGCAAACGAGGCATAAACTGCCCATGTCACTAACGGTGTGGCACCTTCCGCCGCGTTCCCTTCTACCTCTTCTTCATCACCTTTGAGATACATATTGACGATGATGCGAACATAGTAGAATGCGCTGATAACACTTGTTAACACGCCGATAATCGCCAGCGGAATTAAATCGGCTTCAATGGTTGCGGAGAATACCAGCCATTTGCCGATGAAACCGCCTGTAAGCGGGATACCGGTCAGACTGAACATAAATACCGCCATCATCATTGCAAGAATGGGTTTGCTCTTTGCAAGTCCGATAAAATCATCCAGCATCACGGGCGTACCATCATCTTTTTCGAGCGCCATCGCAATACCGAATGCTCCCAGATTTGTGAAGGCATAAGCTAGCAGATAAATCAATGCGGCTTGTACCGCACGGTCTGCCAATTCACCATTATTCGCTCCTGCCGCCGCCACCGCCATCATAATGTATCCGGCGTGAGCAATAGACGAATACGCGAACATGCGCTTGACGTTCACCTGTGAAATAGCCACAAAGTTACCGAGAATCAGCGTTGCCGCCGCGATGACCCACGCAGTTGTCTGCCATGCGGTAGCGGCATCACCCTCGTTGATGATAAACGCAGGAAGCGCGACCACCATAATGCGAAACAATGCCGCAAAACCACCCACCTTCGCGCCCACACTCATGAACGCGGTAACAGGGGTTGGTGCGCCATCATAAACATCAGGTGTCCACATATGGAAGGGGACAACCGCGACCTTAAAGCCCAGCCCAACGATGATTAAGGCTGTGCCGACCAGCATGTAGAATACTGAATTATCCAAGCCATTGATGGTTGTCATCTGTTCAGCAATCGCCGGTAGATATGTCGTGCCGGTTGCGCCATAGATCAACGCCGCACCATAGACGAAGAAAGCACTGGCGAATGCACCAAGTATAAAATACTTTAAACCACTCTCTTCAGATTTCACGTCATTAGGGCGGAACGCAGACATTACGTAAAGCGGAATACTGAGCAATTCTAACGACACGAAAATCACAATAAGGTCGTTGGCGCTCGCCATGAACATCATACCAGCGGTAGAGAACAGCAATAGTGAATAATATTCACCACGTTCCATACCCGTGCGTTTGAGATAATCCACGCTCAAGAGCACCCCGATGACCGCAGTCGTCAGAATGATGATATTCATAAATCCTGTGAATGGGTCAGCGACAAACATGCCGGAGATCGCAGTCTCTCCACTATCAAACGTGAACAAGTTTATCAAGAAGCTCACGCCAAGTGCGCCTAACGTCAAACGCGCTGTGGTAATCTTTTTAGGCAAGTACAGATCAATCACCAGCAAACAGGTGGTAAAAACCGCCAGAAACAGCGCTGGCAAGGTTAACTCCAGATTGAGGTCTGCAAAGCTAGGTACATCTAACATATCTTCTCCCTTAAGGGATCATCGTGAGGATCTGAGGTACAGTCTCACCCATTTGAGCAATCAAGTGTTGTGTACTCGCATCCATCACATCGAAGAACACGTTGGGTTGTAAGCCGATCCAGAACACCATAATGAGAATGGGAACCAACACGGCAATTTCCTGCCAATTGATGTCTGAAAGTGCCTTGTTTTCTTCTTTATCTAGCTCGCCCATGTATACCTTCTGGAACATATGCAGAAGATAGATTGCCGCCATGATGACACCCAATGTGGCGAAGAGCGAGAAGAATATACCAAGCACATTACTGCCAAGCGCACCAAGCAAGATCGTAAACTCACCAACAAATCCGTTCAGACCCGGCAAGCCCATACTACTCAGCGTAATGACAAGGCTGATGCCACCGAATAACGGCATGGCTTTCCAGATACCACCATAAGCGTCCATCGCCTTGGTATGACGACGTTCATACAGCATACCGACCAGCAAGAATAACCCGCCAGTGCTTATGCCGTGACTGACCATTTGCAGTGTCGCACCCTGCAACCCTTGCGGATTAAGCGAGAAGATACCCAACACCACAAAACCAAGGTGGCTTACAGATGAATATGCGACCAATTTCTTAATATCGGTCTGTGCGAAACTTACCCAAGCGCCATAGATGATGCCGATAACCCCTAAACCCGCCACAATTGGTGCCCACTCTACCGTTGCTTCCGGGAACAGGGGCAGGTTAAAGCGCACCATGCCGTAGGTACCCATCTTCAACAAAACACCCGCTAGAATGACCGAACCAGCAGTCGGCGCTTGTACGTGTGCATCCGGTAGCCAGCTATGCAACGGGAACACAGGCACTTTGATAGCAAAGGCGATTAAGAAACCGAGGAATAGCACCGATTGCGTACTGAATATTCCATCCATCGGGAAGGTAAGGTCACCACTTGCGACCATCGCCGCGATTTCTGGCACAGCGAATGTCCCTGCTTGCCCGCCGACGTATAAAATCGCCAGCAACATCAGGATAGACCCTGCCATTGTGTAAAGGAAGAATTTCACCGCCGCATAAACGCGATTTTCTGCACCCCAGATACCGATGAGGAAATACATCGGAACGAGGGTAACTTCCCAGAAAATGTAGAAGATAATCATGTCTTGAATGACGAATACACCGATCATCGCCCATTCCAGCAGGAGCATGAAGACATAATAGAGTTTTTGTCGTCCACGTTCCTCGATGACATGAGCGCCGAACGAGGAGAAAATCGCCAGCGGCATGATAAATGTTGTGAGCAAGACGAGTAGCATACTTAACCCGTCTACACCAACAAAATAACTAATTCCATATGACGGTAGCCAATCAAAGCGTTGTGCTAGTTGTAAACCAGCTTCGCTCGTATCAAACGCCGCCCACATAATAATCGAAGACACAAAAGTGGCGAGGCTGAACCCGAGGGCAACCCATTTAATCGCCATTTTGTCCTTCTTCTCGTTCATAAAAAGAAGTATCGTCAACCCGACCATCGGCAAAAATAACGTTACCGTGGTGAGTGAGAGACTGGAACTTACTA
>DAOTXB010000813.1:0-2510 GCA_034435575.1 Anaerolineae bacterium | reverse complement strand
TAGACCTTAAAGATGGTTTACGTGAGTATATGGCTTGGGCTAAAGATGTACTGAAGGATGCGTAATCACTAGAAATTAAAATGTTGTCTATATTGTTTGACAACACGCTGCATCTCAAACCGCGTGGATTGTTCGCGTAATAACCGAATATCTACTGGATGATCTAATGCGTTGAGAATAGCTTCTGCTAATGCATCAGGATTCTCTTTAGCGACGATTGTGCCTGCTTGACCATCCGCAAGGATTTCTCTCGCCCCCCCCGCATCTGTGCTAACAATTGCGCGGCTACATGCAAGTGCCTCAATCAATACCGTCGGTAAACCCTCAAAAATTGACGACAATACGAAAACATCACAGGCTTGCATATACGGCAAATTGGGGACGAAACCGGGCATAGATACGGCATCGTTCAACCCAAGTGTGTCCACTAATTGTTCGATTTCTGTACGTAATGGTCCGTCGCCTAGCAAGATTAGGCGTACATCACGCCGGTGTCGTACTTTTTTAAAGGCATGTAAGAGTGTTGGGATATCCTTTGCCGGTACAAATCGAGCAACGGTCAGTATAATTGGCTTGTCTTTAGTTTGTACCCAGTGATGGGCTGTTTGTTCTGTTTTGCGACGGTCAAAATCAGGGGTTAACACAGGGGAGTAAATGGTGGTTATGTGTGAGGGCTTCAATTTATAATATTGGATCAAGTCATGACGAATGGCATCTGCAATCGCTATTACATGGTCTGCGTGGGGAAAGAACCAACGCGCCATGAGTGGATATAATATTTCTCGCCGATGTCGACGACGTGATTGATAAGCTGAGGGCACATTCATAATAATAGGGATTATGCGCGTTTTGGTGCGTGCAAATATTCGTGCCCATATTCCAGCTAAACTCACAGGTTCTGTTGCCGTAAACAACAACTGCGGTTTCGATTGCTTAAGGTAACGGGTTAATGGCAGAACGCTTGTTATTGCGCGATGGTGACCTAGCGTGATTGGCACGGCGCCTTTTGGCACATGTTGAGCATCATCAGGGTTGAGTAAGAGCATGTCGACTTCTAAGCCTTCAGCAACCAATCCTTCAGCAAGATTTAAAGATACACGCTGTACTCCGCCACCCGATAATGATGGTGCGAACATCGCTAATTTTGCCAAAAGATGCACCCTTTCAGTAGCTACCTGCAAACAGTATGATTGTAGCATAGCAGTAATTTCTATTCGAGATATGACACACTCGAAAAGCTCGCACAAATGCCCATAAAGATTTTGACAATCATTGATTATTACCGCCCCGGCTATAAAGGTGGAGGACCAATTCGCACCTTAGAAAGCATGGTCGATCATCTTGGTGATAACTTTGGTTTTCAGATTCTGACACGCGATCGTGATCTTGGTGATGCCTCATCCTATGGCGGTATTATGGGTGAAAAATGGCAATCAATCGGCAGGGCACAAATTTATTATTTACGTCCCGATTCATTGTCGATCCGTTCACTTGCGCGAATTATCCGGGAAACATCTTATGATGTGCTGTATTTGAACAGTGTTTTCTCATCGTTGAGCGTCAAAATTATGCTAGCACGTCGGCTTGGTTGGATACCCTCCAAACCCATAGTTATTGCACCGCGGGGTGAATTCTTTGCTGGCGCGTTGTCGATAAAGTCACGTAAAAAAAGTTTCTATTTGAGTGTTGCCCGTTTATCGGGGTTATATAGCACTGTGTCTCGCTGGCATGTATCCAATACCCTAGAAGAAAATACAGTTTATCAAACCATAGCTGTATCTCGTAGTGCAATTTACATCGCACCCAATTTACACCCCCGTGATTTGCCTACAGTTAATGTGAAACGTGATTTATCTAAAACATTGAAACTTGTCTTTTTCTCGCGTATTTCCCCAAAGAAAAATCTAGATTACGCACTTCAATTGCTCATGAATAGCGACTTACCGATACAGTTGGACATTTACGGTACACAGGAAGATCAAGATTATTGGCAAATATGCGAATCCATCATGAAAAGTCTACCTAAAACGGTGCAAGCGCGGTATTGTGGTGAATTGCACCCAGAACAGGTTGCGCCAAGGCTGAGTAAATATCATGCATTGTTCTTTCCAACACGGGGCGAAAATTACGGGCATGTTATCTGGGAATCATTGTATGCCGGTTGTTCGCCGATCATCAGTGACCAAACCCCCTGGAAAGACCTCGAAGAGCAGGGTATCGGCTGGGCGATTCCTTTGGATAAACCCGAGAAATTTCATGAGGCATTGCAGACATTGTATAGTCTTCTACCAGAAACCTTTAATCAACGTGCTCAAGATGCACATCATTATGCACGGGAGATCGCCAGTAATGCTGAGAGTGTTGCCGCTAATCGCCGTTTATTTGCTGATTTAGGATAGCTCATGCGGGTACTAATCCTTTCTTTTTTCTACGACCCTGAACCGAATGACATCAAGATCCATAGTCTCGGTGCAGAATTAGTCAGGCGTGGGCACGAAGTAACCACTGTG
>DAOTXB010000812.1:0-1849 GCA_034435575.1 Anaerolineae bacterium | reverse complement strand
ATCCGGTTTGGGTTAGTCTCACTCCGGCACATTTATTGGGCATCACGCGATGCGTATGCGGAAACATCCAGCGAAACCAAGCGCAAATCCGTTGTGACGTTTGTGAATGAAATCATCTGGCATGAGTTTTATACGCACATTTTGTATCATTTTCCAAAGGTCAAGACGAATAATTTCTACGATAAATTCAACAAGGTCGATTGGCGTACTGCACCAGACGACCTTGAAGCATGGAAAAACGGAGAAACGGGTTATCCAGCGGTTGATGCCGCCATGCGACAGCTTAAGGGTACGGGATGGATGCATAATCGCGCCCGTATGATCGTCGCCAGCTTTTTGACCAAACATCTGCTCATCCATTGGTCTGAAGGCGAAAAACACTTCATGCAATGGTTACTCGACGGCGACCTTGCCGCGAACAATGGCGGTTGGCAGTGGTCAGCGGGTACAGGCACAGATGCACAACCCTACTTCCGTATTTTCAACCCGATTTCACAGTCCAAAAAGTTTGATCCCGAGGGTGATTTTATTCGCTATTGGGTTCCAGAACTGCGTGATGTGGATGCCAAACACATTCACGAACCTTGGGAGTTAGACAACCCACCAGCCGATTATTCTGCACCAATCATCGAGCATAAATTTGCCCGCGAACGCGCCCTTGAAGCGTTCAAAGCCACTAAAGATTAGTGCAGTAGTAGGCATAAATTGCCATAATTAGGGTACATCGTACCGATGTGTCGGTTTTAGATTATTTGTTTGGAGTTCAGCGATGATTCGTAAAGTATTCTTAATAAGTGTATTTTTGCTTTTATCAACAATTATCGTTGGCGCACAGGATAATGACGATAGATTTACCCCTCAAGAACTCGCCGATCCCGACGGCATATTTATGATGATAGACGGCGTAGAAGTTTACATAATCGCGCAAGGCGAGCCCAGTAATCCAGCGATTCTTTTACTACACGGCTTTGGGGGATCAACTTTCTCATGGCGCGAAAATATAACCGCGTTGGTTGATGCCGGTTATTACGTGATCGCATTTGACCGCCCTCCCTATGGACTAGCAGATAAAAATCCTGATGTTATCGACTACACGGCTGAAGACTACGCCACCCTCACACATGGACTCATGGATGCACTCAATATTGAATCCGCGCATCTTGTTGGACATAGTGCAGGTGGTGCGGTTATCGCACAGTTTGCCGTAAGTTACCCCGAACAGGTGGATTCACTGATATTTGTCGCGGGGGCGGTACGTATACCTATGGACGAATCAGCCATCAATTCAGAAACCACTCCAGAACCGGAAGGAAATGGTTCACCGGTAGGGAATATTGCAGGATTCGCCGCAAATCTTGACCCCGATAATCCGCTTGCGGTTGATTTAGTACGAAATTTCGTCACACCAGATGTTTTTATTGACTTGTTGAGCAGTGCTTATGATCCGACATTCGAGGTAACAGATGAGATTGCGACTGGTTATCAACGTGTGTTGCAGGTAGACGGTTGGGAACGCGCCTTTATTACCCTGTTCGCTATGCAAGAAGAAACATCACCGTTTGATTTTGAAACATTCGCAATGGTTGATGTGCCAGTGCTGATTGTCTGGGGCGAAAATGACACATGGGTTCCAATCAGTGTGGGCGAACGATTACAACAGTTTTTACCCAATGCCGACATAATCACTTACGCTAACATTGGGCATTTACCTCAGGAAGAAAACCCAATGGCATTTAATGCCGATGTCGTTGACTTCCTAAATATGATCGACGAATAAATGTTTTTAGTGTTTAAGTTGTGTTGTTGTCATATCCAAAGTTGAGGGTAAATTACCCCGTTTTTAAGCCCA
>DAOTXB010000811.1:0-5393 GCA_034435575.1 Anaerolineae bacterium | reverse complement strand
ATCCCGCAAGCCCATTTGATGGGATATTCTGATGGTGGAGAGGCGGCGCTGATTGCGGCGGGCAAATATCCTGACCGTTTTAAATCAGTAGTGGTCTGGGGCGCTGTGGGCTACTATGGTCCTGCGATGCGCTCCGCCGCACAGAATACATTCCCCGGCACATGGATTACCGAAGAAGAAAAACGACTGCATAATATAGATGCTCCCGATCATTTTACCTTACAATGGGTGCAGTCGGTACGCTTTATCATCGATTCTGGCGGTGACCTGAGCGTTAGCCTCTTAGCGCATTGCACCGCACCTTTATTGTTCTTGTTAGGGGAAAATGACCGATTAAACCCTGCGGAGTATGCACAAAAAGCGGCAGATTCCGCACAGACCGGTAAAGTGGCGATGTTCCCCTGTGGGCATGCCGTTCATACAGAAGCAGAAGCACAATTTCGTAAGGTTGTCGGCGCGTTTTTAACCTCAACCGAAGAGGCATAAGCCGATTGTTTCGGTAAGAACAGGTGAGCTATGCTATATTAAAGGCACAAACGCCAATGTGGCACAGGCAATATGCGGCTCACTTAAGGAGACAACATCAGTGGATTTACCACAACTTACACCGGAATGGGCGACAACGCGGAATAACCTGCACCGTGCATCTATAGTGGTGGGGGCGGTGCAAAAAGCGATGATTGACCCCTTACCGAATGCCCTGCATCTGAGTTTATTCGTCACATCACAGGGGCTGACAACACGTCAATTTGCTGATGGACGCTCGATTTTGCTCGACTTTCGTCATGGTTTTGTACGCTTACTTGATGCCAACGGCAAACAATCGCACGGTTGGGGTTTAGGGACGGTATCGCCACAAGCCTTGACCGAGAATCTCTCATCTCAACTGGATGTATCCCTCACCAATGATGATGACGCGTTAATGCCGATCAATACACAGGATGGAGAAAATTATGCGACGACGCTCTTTCAAGTGTATAGTGCTTTTGCACGGTTTAAAGCGCGTTTATTTGGCATGATGTCCCCGGTGGTTATCTGGACACATCACTTTGACCTATCGTTCGTGTGGTTTACGGGCAATGACGCAGACGAACACACCGCACCTCACATTAACTTTGGTTTTGCGCCACACAGCGCCGGGTTTGAGATGCCCTACATCTATGTCTATGGCTGGTCACCGGAAAAGCAATATGTAAAAATTGACCCACCCGCGCCATCAAAATGGCACGAAGAAACCTTTACTGGCGTGGTGCTTGATTATGAAACATTGCGTGGTTATATAGACCCTTCAGCAATGATTGAATCAACATTAATGAAGATTAAAGCTGAATTCTCAAAAACATTATAGAGGTAAATTGTATGAATATTAGAGACATTCTGTTGCTCTGTTGTGGTGGCGGAGTGGTATGTGTTGGTGGCGTATTTTTAGCGGTGTCAACGGTTTTACGCCGGTTTGGGACAAGTGGTATGCTATTGTCCGGTTTATCGTCCGCATTTGGCATGGTTACAGGTATGCTTGGTCGTGGCAATAATGACGATGATTTCGATGAGCCAGTAAAGCGTATCCGTGAACATGAACGGGTAGACCCACTCGCCCTTCGCCGTAAAGCCAAAGAGTCGTTTGACTTCGATGCACAGGTCGCGCAGAAGTTAAATAATGTCGATGAAAGCGATTTTGACGCGCAATCCTCTGGTGCGCCCAAGCCTAAAAATAAACCTGAGAATTTACGGGGCAACGCTTCTGCATCACACTTTGCGAAACGCGAACTCGGTGCCCGTGACCGTTTTAGTGGTGGCGACGATGATCCGCTTGGCGACTCCAGTGTGACGGATAAAGGCGACCCCGCGCCAGATCATATTGACCTCGGTCCTGTGAATTTACCATCAGATCGTCCCATCGGTGGGCGCATGCGACGTGATCGCCGACATAATCGGTTGGATGCGGGCGAAGATGAGATGTTCGGTGGGATGCTTGACGGTGACGGCGACACATTCCCTGATCTTTAAGAGTGAGTAAGAAAGTGTGAACTAACTTATGCCAATTGAAACGTTGTCGCTCAAATTTCAGACGCGGGGCGACGCGCATATTATGAATATCACCGATGAAACTGGCGCGGCAGTACGACAAACGGGCATTAAGGCTGGCATCGTAACGTTGTTTGTGCCCGGTTCTACCGCTGGTTTGACCACGATTGAGTTTGAAAGTGGTGCCATTGCCGACTTTCAACGCCTATTCGACGAGATCGCCAAAGAAGATCGTGATTATGCCCATAATCTGCGCTGGGGCGATGGTAATGGGCACAGTCATGTGCGTGCCTCGTTGCTGGGACCGTCGTTGACCGTTCCCTTTGCAGATTCCAAGTTGTTGCTGGGTACATGGCAACAGATCATCTTCGTGGATTTTGATAACCGCCCCCGCAGTCGCTCGGTTGTGGTGCAAATTATGGGAGAAAAATAATTCGTCAGCGCATAACTGCTAATGGACTGCACGGTATGATTGTCCGCCTGTGCTAAAACATCGTACACTGAGTGTAATGATGGACTTACAAAAGCGGGAGTCTCATGAAACTTACATTTCACGGCGGTGCACGGACGGTTACAGGCTCAAAACATCTGGTTGAGGTCAACGATACAAAAATTTTGCTTGATTGTGGATTGGTGCAGGGCAGGCGACAGGATAGCATTAAGGCGAATCGTGAATTTGCCTTCAACCCTGCGGAAATTGACATTCTCGTACTTTCTCATGCCCATATCGACCATTCCGGCAACATCCCCAATCTGGTCAAGAATGGTTTCAATGGCGATATTATCTGTACCAGCGCAACTCGCGATCTATGCGCGACCATGCTTCCTGATAGCGGACACATTCAAGAACGCGATGTTGAGTACCTCAATAAAAAGCGCAAGCGTCAGGGCTTACCGCCAGTTGAGCCAATCTACACCCAGCAGGATGCCTTCAACAGCCTGGATTACTTCATCACACAAAGCTACTATCGCTCGCGTAAAATTGCCCCGGGTGTCACCCTGACATTCCACGATGCTGGTCATATGCTCGGCAGTGCAATCGTCATGCTGGATATTGTCGATCAATCCACAAATCGTGAGCTAAGGCTGGTATTTAGTGGGGACATCGGGCGGAATGACATTCCTATCATTCGTGATCCTGATCTACTCGATCATGCGGACATC
Source organism: Anaerolineae bacterium (assembly GCA_034435575.1). Classification (GTDB taxonomy): domain Bacteria; phylum Chloroflexota; class Anaerolineae; order Aggregatilineales; family Phototrophicaceae; genus JAVJSU01. The sequence goes on along the minus strand of DAOTXB010000811.1, from coordinate 2,204 downwards.
CTAATTATGGAAAGCACCTATGGCAATCGGTTACATGAACCGGTTGAAGATGCGGAACGCAAGCTAGAGAAAGTCGTCAGCGAAACCTATAAGCGCGGTGGCTCAATTGTCATGCCGTCATTTGCGGTTGGGCGTACACAACAACTTGTCTATACCTTGCATCGCCTATCAGATCGTGGTGATATTCCACACATGCCCATTTATGTGGATAGCCCCCTCGCGGTTGATGCCACGTCAGTGTTCAAGCTCCATCCCGAATGTTTTGATGACGAAATTCGTGCGTTTATGCAGGAACCGGGAAATAGTAACCCGTTTGGTTTTGCTGACTTAACCTATATCCGCAAGGTCGAAGACAGTAAACGGCTTAATTTTGAGCTTGAACCTTGTATCATCATTAGCGCGAGTGGTATGGTGGAATTTGGGCGCATCGTGCATCATGTCAAAAATCGCGTTGAAGATGCACGCACCACCGTGCTAATCACGGGCTGGCAAGCCCCCCACACACTCGGGCGACGCTTGGTAGAGGGTGCGGAAACGATCAAGATTTTTGGCGATGAATATCAGCGTAAAGCACAGGTTGAGGTCTTGAACGGCTTCAGCGGTCACGCAGACCGTGATGAATTGCTTAACTGGTATGGTGCTATGCAATCACGCCCTGAACACACATTCCTTGTACATGGCGAAGAAGACTCCGCGATGAGTTTGAGCCTTGCGCTTAAACAACAGTTTAACGCGACTGTAGATGTGCCAATGATGGGGCAGAGCTTTGATATATAAGCACTTAGCTCGTTTTCTAATAGTGGTCTTATTGTTATTTTAGGAAACATCGTCTATCCTATGACTATAAACGGACGATAGTCCATTTAAATGTGGACAAGGAGTGCAAGACGTGTTTCCATTACAACAAACTGCTATCGAAGCAGGATTCGTACAGAATGCCTCATATCAGCACTATTCTGCGGACGCGTTTCCATACATCAATCCGATTCACTGGCTGACATCGCATTTTGCGGTGGGCGGGTGGAGTCCTTTAAAGCGCATTAGCGGGATGTTGACCGCACATATGACACGTATCGCCCCGCGCAATGGGTTCACATGGCATCCGCACCGCGCCCTTGAAATCTATACTTGGGTGTTGGAGGGTGAACTATATCATGAAGACACCACTGGCGGTAAAGGCATCATCAAGACAGGTGAATTACAGCGTATGTTCGCGGGGGATTATATCGAGCATCAGGAATTGAACCTGTCTGATGAGCCTGCACGAGTGATTCAAATCTGGTATGTTGCAGATCGCCATCATCGTGGGTTGCAACCGCATTATCAACAGGTGGGGCGAAGTGATCTACCGAGAAGAAGGCTGAATGACGCGACAGTGTTTGATCTTATCGGAGAAGCCTCCCCGATGACACAACACATGACGGGGCGTTTAACGGCAACAACTGTTGATGCAGGTGGCACAACCACTATTGAAAATCCGCGCGAGGGTGAAGACCTGTTCTTGTATGTCACCGATGGTTCGGGTAAAGCTGTGCATCAAGATGCGCGTGCAACTGGCATGGTCAATTCACTGGGGCAGTATGATGTTATTCTGGCACAACCTGAGGCGGATTCTATTGCCATTAGCGCCAGCGACGATGCGCCACTGCATTATATGAACTTTTATCTGCCAAGTTTCATAAACGCATAAGCGATTATGAAAGGATATGGGTTAGAGATCAATAAGCCAACCCATTTAGGCATCTTCTGGTGGGGGCCAAAGTTCAGGGTTTTGCCACCATTCTGAATCTTTGTGAATAAGGTTCATCGCCCAATAATAGGGCACTTCATGGAAGAATAGCGCACGTTCTGTTACAGAACGATTATTTTCCAGCGCACATAATCCAGAATCCTCAAGCATCTTGCGCGCGGTTACTTCATCAAACTGCCCATATTTCATCAAAGAGCGCACGATTTCTTCACAAAACGCTTCTAGTTCTACATCGTTCAAAAAATCCGGTAATTCAGTCTCTTGTGAATCGCTCATGAGTCAGTTCCCTTATAAACTTTCCCTAATGATCCTATTGGCACTTATACTGGTACTATACAGCATAGCATGATGACCATGGTCAACAAAAATCGTTACGATTCTAATGTATGATTTATGAGCGCGTAAAACTTATTTTACAAATTGCCTTTACAGTAGGCATACCGTGCGGGAAAAA
>DAOTXB010000810.1:0-2448 GCA_034435575.1 Anaerolineae bacterium | reverse complement strand
AAGCGTTGCTTTTCCTCAACCGCTTCCCCAGTTGCCCAACCGAGTTCTTCCGCATCCATATGGCGCAGAATCTCATGCCCTAAGCGATTGTCGCGTAGCAAGGTCGCGCAATCGTCGTGGCGGGTACACAACCACATCTTCCAATCTTTCCAATAATAAATCGGTGCGCCCATGCGGAGCATCGCATAATACGGATAAGGATTCGCTTGAAATTCAGGTGAGAGCGGGCTGAATGCAGTGGCATCCGTCATTGCATAAACTCCATATTTTTGTGATTATTTATGGCGAGAATACCACAAAGTGCTAGAGATTCGCGTTAATATCCAGCAGATTCTCACCAAATAGTGTGATTGCTTGACCTTGGCGTAACACTAGAGATTATAGTAAAGGTAGTCATTGCGGAGCATACAGAGGGAAAAACCACATGGATACGGCTTCAAAAATACTGATAGTCGGTGGCGTGTTAAATATTGCGTATGGTTTATTAACGGGCATCCCGGCGGGGATGATTCGCCAGAACAGCCCGACCTATTCGAAGTATCTGCGCTTTGTGCATATTGGCGCGTTGATGTGGGGACCGATTCTGATTAGCTTATCGCTGGCGATGGCACTTTCTACGTTGGATGCATCAGTAGAAACATTGGCGGCATGGTTGATGGTCGGTGCATCATTTTTGCTAGATCTGAAAGACACGCTCAACTGGTTACAGGGTGTGCAAGATGAATTTGGCGAGAAGAAACAGTTACCACTCATTCTGGGAGGATTGTCCGGTTTGATGGCGCTTGTCGGCATCGGGATTATTCTGGTTGGTGTGGTGCAGGGTCTGTAAAATTCAGGAAGCACAACACACACGTCTGACAAAATTTGGCACTTTTGCAACCTCGCGCCTGTCTCTGCGTATAAGAGAGTAGAGAACGCACTGAGGGAAAACGATCATGCTAGGTTTCTTAAGACGTAACACCAAAGACCTTAAAACAGACCCGATTATCACACGGAAAACACCGATTGATAACGCTCCTTATATCGACGCGCAAACAGACCGTCAACAGCGTAAAGTGCGCCGTGACATGCGTCAGGCAGTGCAACTTTTGCTCCATCGTCAGCGCCTATTCCCCAGCGAAATTGGCACGATGGGCGATTGGTCAGAAGTCACGTTCTATGTCTCTAACCCGCAATATAAGCAAGCGGCGACCACCTTACGCGCCTTACAACGACAGGGCGCGATCATCGTTGACGAACCATTGCAATGGCACGGCTACAATGGCTGGACAGCACGCGTAAGAGTCAACGACTAAGCGATACGAAATCATTACACGATGGGCATAAAGTCATTCCTTCTGTGCCCATCTTTTTCCTCAATATCACATCACAATACAACGCTATACACACCAACAAAACGTACTCGTCTCTAGGCGTTTTTGGAGCGATCTGCTACACTCGTTGGCAAATTATTTACAATGACTTTAGGAGCAATAATTCCTTATGGGCGAAAATTTTGAAAAATTAGCCAATTATCTGGGTGAGCTGGATAACCTGAGCAATGCTAGTGGTGTGCTCGGCTGGGATCATCAAGTGATGATGCCGCCAAAGGGTGCGTCCGCGCGGGCACGGCAAATGGGCACACTCTCTCGCATTATCCACGATATGCGTTCCAGCGATGAACTGGGGCGCTTGCTGGAAGATGCCGAAAGCGAGATAGACGGCGCAGACTTTAATTCCAACGAGGCGAGTCTGGTGCGTGTCGCGAAACGAGATTATGAACAGGCAACCCGTGTACCAACTGACCTTGTGGTGAAACTGGCGCAAGAAACAGCTATGGCACAGGAAGTGTGGGTGAAAGCACGGCAAGACAACGACTATGGCTCCTTCCGCCCCACGTTGGAACGCATTTTTGACCTGACCCGCGAATCTGCCGAGCATCTCGGTTACGATAGCAACCCGTATGATGCGCTCATCGATCAATACGAACATGGCATGAGCTTCGACGAGATCAAACGCATCTTCGACGGGCACAAAGCCGCATTGGTCGAACTCATCGCAGAGATTAAAGACGCGCAACAGGTCGACGATTCTGTATTGCATCGCGCTTATGATATTGACAAACAACGCGAACTCGGGAGCTGGCTGGTACAAAAACTGGGCTTTGACCTTGAAGCGGGACGCATTGACGAAGCAGTTCACCCCTTCGCCAGCAGTTCATCCAATCGTGATGTGCGTATCACCACCCGTTATAATCCGAATTTCCTCAATCCGGCATTTTTCTCTTTGATGCACGAAGCCGGTCACGGTATGTATGAAGCCGGTGTGAGTTCGGACTTAGAGGGCAATATCCTTGCCAATGGCACATCACTCGGTGTGCATGAGTCACAATCTCGTCTATGGGAAAATCTCGTCGGGCGCAGTCGCGGGTTCATCGGTTGGGTACTGCCGAAGTTGCAGGAAACCTTC
>DAOTXB010000809.1:0-1978 GCA_034435575.1 Anaerolineae bacterium | reverse complement strand
GATTATTGTGCGCTTGATATTCCATTTAACAACTACATTACAGGCAGTAGCGCCTTTACCCACAAAGCCGGAATCCACGCAAAAGCAGTAATCGCTGACCCGCGTACATACGAAGCACTTGACCCGCATGATTTTGGATTATCCCGCGAGGTGACTATCGGGCATAACTTGACCGGATGGAATGCGGTGCGTAGCCGTGCGGAAAGCCTCGGCTTGCAGTTGGATGATTCCACCCTACGAGACATCACAACAACTATCAAAACACAAGCGGATGATACCGCATTTACTATGCGCCAAATTGACGATTTATTGCTCACAGCAGGGGCACGTTCATGACAGGGTACACATTCGCGGAAAAAGTGCTGGCGCGTGCAGGCAATCAGAACACAGCACAGGCAGGTGATGTGCTTGATGTCCAGCCAAATCTGGTATTTAGCCATGATAATTCCGCGGCAATCATGCGAATTTTTGAGGAAACTGGCGCAAAACGCATCCGTTATCCTGAACGTGTCGCGATCACCTTAGATCACGCAGTACCCGCCCCCACCACACGCCACGCACAGAATCACGCAGAAATCCGTGAGTGGGTGAAAGCGCAAGGCATTGCCCATTTTTTTGAGGTTGGTCGCGGAATCTGTCATCAGGTTTTGAGCGAAGAAGCCCTCGTCTTGCCTGGTGATGTAGTCCTTGGGGCGGATAGCCATTCGACCCATTTTGGATGGTTAGGCGCGTTTGGTATGGGCGTTGGAAGGACAGAGATGGCGGCGCTCTGGGCAACCGGTGAACTCTGGTTACGTGTGCCCGAAAGCTTGCAGATTATCATCAACGGTCAGCCCCGCGCTGGCACAACCGCGAAGGACATCGCCCTACACATTATCGGCACATGGGGCATTGATGGTGGCGGGTATCGCTCGTTAGAATTTACCGGTGATACCATCAGCCACCTGAGCCTTGACGAACGTGCCGTCATCCCCAATATGATGGCAGAATTTGGCGTACAAAACGCCTATTTACCGCCAGATGAATCAATTTATGCTTATGTCGATGCACGGCGCAAACGTGACTATACACCGATTTTCCCCGACATTGATGCAAAGTATGCTGAATCCATACCCATTGACGCGACCGCAATCGAGCCTGTCGTTGCCCTACCTCATTCACCGAATAATGTGTGTCCATTGACCCAAACGCTCAACATACCCATTCAACAAGCATTTTTAGGCACCTGCACCAACGGACGCTATAGCGATCTTGAAGCCGCCGCACGGGTTGTCGCGGATAAACAGGTCAGCATACGATTTATCGTTATCCCCGCCAGCGCGGAAATCCTCAAAAAAGCGATGCGAACCGGCGTATTACAAACCCTTGTTGATGCAGGCGCAACCATTGGTACACCGGGCTGTGGTCCGTGTATGGGCAATCATATGGGTGTCCCTGCCCCATCAGAAGCGACGATCAGCACAGCGAATCGTAACTTTCGTGGACGTATGGGCACACCATCCGCGCCCGTCTATTTGAGCAATCCCTATGTCGTGGCGGCAAGTGCCCTTACAGGTAGAATCACCGATCCACAGGAGTTTTTGGCATGATTACACATCATCGCGTATGGGCATATGGTGATCACATTAACACCGATGTGATCTTCCCCGGTAAATACACTTATAATTTACGCACGCCCGAAGAAATCGCCTCGAAAGCCCTCGAAGACCTTGACCCAACCTTTGCCACTAACGCACAAACAGGTGATGTTATCGTCGCCGGACGTAATTGGGGTTGTGGTAGTAGCCGTGAGCAAGCCGTTACCGCGCTAAAATATCAGGGGATCGTCGCTATTATTGCTATGAGTTTTAACGGGCTTTATTATCGAAATTGCATTAATCAGGGTATAGAGCCAATCATCTGCCCACAATTACACCAACACATAAAAACAGGCGATCTCATCGAAATTGACCGCGCCACACACACCTTACGTACAGAT
>DAOTXB010000808.1:0-5859 GCA_034435575.1 Anaerolineae bacterium | reverse complement strand
CATTGTTGAACATTGCTGCGTAGCCGGGAAAATACTCATCATGAGCTTGTTGGGTTGTCTCTGCGACATAGCCGAGTGAGTGCAAACCAACGATTTTATCTTCTGGAGGATGTCCTGCTTGTTCGTAGGCATCTCGGTAGAGGTCAATGCGTGACCGAAAACGATGCGTTTCGCCACCAATCACAGCCGCCATCAAGCGCAGTCCAAGTTGCCCTGCACGGATGAAAGACCCAGTAGTTCCACCAACGCCTAACCAGATGGGTATCGGGTCTTGCACAGGGCGTGGATAAATTGGTTGATTGTGGAGTGGGGATCTAAATTGTCCTGACCATGTGATGATCTCGTTTTCGCGTAGTTGTAGCAGCAGGTCAAGTTTTTCTGCGAAAATTTCATCATACTCATGAAGGTTATAACCAAATAGCGGAAAACCATCTGTGAACGAACCACGTCCCGCAACAATTTCGGCGCGTCCCTGAGAAATGAGGTCAAGTGTCGCAAAATTTTGAAACGTCACAACTGGATCGGTAACACTGAGTACCGTCACAGCACTTGTGAGCTTTATACGAGAAGTATGCGCCGCTGCTGCCGTGAGGATGAGTGTCTGCGCCGAATCCAGAAAATCTTTGCGAAAATGTTGACCAATGCCAAACACATCCAAACCGACTTGTTCGGCTAATTCCATGCGTTCAAGTAGCTCCGCCATCGCCTGCATACGAGACGATGCTGTGTCTTTCCCATTCGTTGAAGGGTTGCCAGCAAAACTATCTATACCAATTTCCATGAAATGTCCTTATGTTATGCTTGAAAAACATCCGTCCATTCAGGTTTTGGTGTAATTTCATCAGTAGGTGTTGGTCCAGCATCATCCATGTCCATGCCAGAAACCGTCATCAAGGGTTTTACGGTCATATCACCATCACAAAGAATTTGGCAACTGAGGCGGAATACGCCTACATTGCCTTGTTCTTCAAGCTTTTCTCTTTCTGCTATGGTCATACGCTGTGGTTCATTATCTATAAATTCGACCCTACAACTGGTGCATTTCGCGTTACCACCACAGCGGTGCATAATGTCTGAACCATTTTCTTCAATTGCTAGGACTAATTTTTTGCCATCTTCGACATTAAATGTGCCTTTATCCTGTATCGTAAGCTTTGGCATAACGACTCCTCATATCCAACACATGTTGTTTAAATTACTATTGTTGGATAAACTATATCTGTTGGGTTCATACTGAGCAACCAACAAACAATCAAATCTGTATGATAAGCAACAGGAGTGCCAAAATGTCGGAAAACGACTTACAAGAATCAGTAGACTTGAGGATTCAGCGATCACGCAAACATCTCATTGAGGCACTCCTCACACTGATGCAAAGCAAGCCGTTACAGAAAATCACTGTGCGCGATATTACAAAGAAGGCAATGGTTAATCGTTCGACATTCTACGCACACTACACAGACAAGTATGATCTGTTCACAACGGCTATTGGTCAGCGAATGCGTCATGACTTAGTAAACGGTCTGGGTAATTCGACAGGTTTCACCAAAACAAATCTTCGTACATTAATCTTGGTTAGTGGTCACTTGATGGTGAAGATCTCAGAAGATTGTCAGCCAACATCGATGGATGAACTCGTACCACTCATTATGACAGAGATGCAAAATAGAATTCTCGAAATTGTGTCAGAATGGGCAGATGATATAGCCATCCCGAAATCTGAAGCAAGAACACTGGCAATGTTCACCGCAGGGGCAATATTTGGGGCAGTCGTCATTTGGGGACAACAAGTCGATACCAGACAGAGCATTGAAGACCTTGCAAATCGGATCATGCCGTTTCTTATTAAAGGTATTAATATCTTCTAGTTCTTTGGGTCTTCAGGACTTTGCGTGGTGAACATACATTCTGCGATAACAACCATATTTAGGCTATATTTCATCCATAGTTGGCATTTTTCTGCCGAAAATCGAAGCTTCGCAAAGCTACCACGCGAGATGCTAAAGAGCCATACATTTTTCGTTCTGATGTCTCTATTTTCCCTATTTACTGGTAAATTATTTTGACGCTCTGAGAGTGTTACTTCTGGTTTTGGTGGTCTCAAGGTTACAATCGGGCAACATTAAAGATGAGTATAAGATGAGCAAGTATTTTTTCTCCTTGACCTTCACATTATGTGAACCCGCACACTGAAGTTATCAGATCAATTGTTATCCTCTAAATTGATACTTAAAAGGATAGGAAGAGATTTGTGCATGGATTTTCAACCAAAATGAACTAAACAAAAGGAGAAATACGATGGTATCTCGTCGAGACGTATTGAAAGTCATTGGTAGTGCATCGCTGGCGGCAGCTGTCGGTTCGCAGTTTGGGAACAATCTGGTCAAAGGGCAGTCAAATCCAACATCAAACCCGACTCTGGGTAGCGTATTCGTCACACGACGTGGACCTATCACGCTACACACCTATGTCGCTCCTGATGCATCAGCTCAGGTGACCTCACACATCATTGAAACCCCAAATCGACTGGTCGTTGTTGATACTCAATTTGTACAGGCGTTTGCACAGGATTTACGAGCCTATGTTGACAGCATCGGCAAACCAATCGAACGGGTTATCCTGAGCCACGAACACGGCGACCACTGGGCGGGTGCCACCCAATTTACGGATGTGCCTTTCGTCACCACGGAGACTATTGCACAAACCGTTGAAACGAATCTACCGACCTATCTTCAATTGATGGAATCGGTTATTGGTGCCGAAAACATGCCAGAGACACCCAACCTACCTGAAGGAACATTGTCTGCCGAATCTGAGGAAATCGACGGTATTGCTTTTGAATACCGCGTGGATGACAACGCAGAAGCCGTGCAGCACCTATCGATTCACCTGCCCGAAGCAAACGTGTGGATCGTCCAAGATTTGATTTACAATAATGCCCACTTCTTCCCAGGTACTGATCGCACAAACTGGATCGCGACACTGGAAAGTTTGGGTAACGATACAGTGAATGATGATTTACTGCTTGTCGGTCATGGACTGCCCACCACACGCGGCGAAGTCCAGTCGGCAATTGCTTACTTGCAGTTAGCAGATGAACTCGCTACCAATGCGACGGACGGCGCGTCTGTTATAGCCGGGTTGCAGGAGGCTTATCCGACCTACGGTGGGAATGAATTACTCGGTTTCTGGCGTGTGTTCCTTGGATAATCATAATCGATAAATTGCTGTGTGGCACGTCCATGCCATCTGATGGATGTGTCACATGTAATAAAGACGAAACGAGGGCTATTATGTACACAATCGGTGAATTTGCACGTATGGCACAGGTTTCCCGACGGCAACTTCGCCATTGGGATGACATCGGGCTGATGCAACCAGCAAAAGTTGACCCAAAGACCGGCTATCGCTACTACAGCGCCACCCAACTAGCGGCACTCAATCGTGTGGTGGCACTCAAAGAACTAGGCTTATCGCTCGATCAGATTCAACGCTTTGTTAACGATGACGTATCGTTGGATGAGATGCAGGGTATGTTGCTCCTACGAAAAGCTGAGATTGAGCAACAGGTACTCGCGGAAATGAGGCGTGTTCGTGTAATTGAATCGCGTTTAAAGCAGATTCGTGAACACGGACAGCATGTTCACGATGTTGTTGTCAAACAAATTCCCGCGCGTAGATACATCGGGATACGAACGAAGTCGCCCGACTGGGAGTCCAATTTGCAAAAATGGAACACCGTTACCCACCTACTGATGAAAAATCCTAAGTCAGACCGATATGGCAATTTCATGGGCATTCTGCATGCCGATGGCACAGCAACTGACTACTTTGATATGGAAGTTGGGTGTATTTTGAAAACAGATAGCCATCCACCTCTGACTACGTCTGACGGTCAACCATTCATAGTGCGCGAACTGCCTGCCTCCGAAATGGCAACATTTGTGCAGAAGGGCGCACCATATGAGGTACATATCGGCTTTAGTGCTATCGGTGAATGGGCTGAGATGAACAATTATGCCTTTGTCGGTCCGATGCACGGTATTGTCCTTGACCCACCACAATTTCAGAATCCCGACGATCTGATTGTTGAGGCGCAGTTCCCAATCCAAAAACGGGATATCCCTTTCGATTTGCTTGATTCCAGTAACCCAACCCAATAAAGGACTTATACATGAACAACGAAACTCTAAACCTGATTTCCAGTATCGGACTCATTTTATCTATCATTCCTGTCACCCTTCACGGCATTGAGGCATTTTTACCTACGCAAGCACGCTGGATTGTGAACTGGGTACTGCCATTCTTCGGACTCAGTTTACCTAACGGAGACAAGTTTTTGACTTATGATGAGCAAATCAAAATGTTGGATTCCGCGCTTGATAGTGCTCCTGCTGAAAAGCAACGGGGAGCATCCGATTACATTTTTATCTTGCTTTTTGAACAACGTCAGGGTGGTATCGGTTTCATTGCTGTAGCGGTTGCTGCTATTTACGGATTAGCTCTCACCGTTGCCGAGCGTAACCCGTTGCACCTGATGTATGCTGTTATTGCCGTCCTGATGATGATTGCGAATGCCAATCATGCGGGCATGCCCGCATTGGGTCATCACCCTAAGATATCTCAAAATGGCAGAAATGTAGGGATTGTGTTTACTCCGTTTTGGGCGATAGTAGCTATTCTGAATGGTTTGGCATTTTCCTACACGTTGGGGTAACACATCATGAAACACATCTTAGTCATCAATACTGTACGTGGGTTTGCGCTGCCGAGCATTTTGCTGATGACTATCATGAACCTCACTATGCCCACAATTGCCTATTTCAGGAGATTTACCATGAAGACACTTATTCGTTTCTTTTTCCTTGCACTCGTTCCATTAATAGGTATTCCGGTAGATGCACAAGACGAAATACGTTTTGTCTGCGAAAATAACGGACTCGGCTTGAGTATTATTGATGTTCTTCAAGCCACAGGAGAACACAACACATTCGTTGACCTGTTTAGTCAATATGATCCTGAAGGTTTCGCAATTCTCTCTGACCCTGAACTTTCAGACAAGACTGTATGGGCACCAACAGATGTTGCATTTTTAGAGATTATTGACTCTTTATCATCCCTGTCAAATGAGGAAATCAAAGCTATTCTTGGATACCATATCACGCCTCCAAGGAGAACACCTGAGGGTCCCTATCCAATCATAACACCAGAATTTCTCGCACAGGGTGTTGAGATTATACATCAGACTCGCACAGGGATTCTTACAGGTTCTGACCAACGAGTTCGAACCAGAGTCTACGATGGGGTTTATACGGTCGAGAATTCGCCCATCATGCAAACATCTTGGTGTACACAGACAGGCTCCGTTTTTTCGATAAGCAAAGTCATTACCAGTGCTTCGCCATCATCTTGGCTCGACAATGTCATCTACTCATTTTTCAATTTGTGGTATATCTACTTGTCCGTACTTGGTATAGGTGTTGTAAGTGTAATGGTCTTTGTGGTAAGAAGGTCAAAAAAGTGAACTTACTCGGGGACTACGAACAAGCTGTCATGAAAGTTCTTTTCACCCTCTCCCATCAAGGGTGAGTGGAAAATAACACCAATTTTCTTGGCAATTAGTCTGCTTCCGCCCCTTGTGGCAGGATGGAGGGGAAAACGGCATCAAGACACCAATGAGGTAAAACTAGCCCATGTTCTCAGTGCGAGTAATTCTCGTACCTAGATTGACAATTTTTTGATGTTAAAAGACCTATTTACACAAGTAAAAACTACCCAAAAATCAGCCGATTTTGCAAGCATTTGCTGACTGTTGAAAACCTGAGAACCATCTATGAAAATTGGTGAGCAAGAAAAACT
>DAOTXB010000807.1:0-3234 GCA_034435575.1 Anaerolineae bacterium | reverse complement strand
AGCAGCACACCGGCTATGGCTCTCGGTTTGACCGACCGGGTCTGGACAGTACGAGACCTGTTGCACTATCCTGTGCCACAGGCAACTTAATGTACAAAACAGATACAAAGTACCCCATATAGGGACAGAATAACGGCAGGCATGATCCGTCTACACCTCTCCTGACCGATTTCCCGGATCAACCAGCGACTTCCGCGCACTCCGGCGTACGCGCAAGCACGCCACGAATTATCAACGATTCTCGTATGCAGTACCTCAGTTGCATCATCAACAATAGCTCCCTTATAATTAATATTAAACGTAATGTTTGGAGCTGTGTTATGAGAAGAACGTACCTTTATCTAATTTCTTTTCTAGCGATTTTATTTATGATTGTTGCCCCGATCTTTGCTAGTGACGCACCTATCAACGCAGATAACGCCGGTCTTTTGTCCTTGCTTGAAACCATTGATACACCATCTGCCGTATATAGCGTCGATTGGTCATCGGATAGTAGCTCAGTAGTTTATGGGCTTGAAAATGGTGCAATTATGCAGAATAGGATTTTACCCTCACCGGCTGATTTGCCCGACATTCCAACAGCACATACAGATGCAGTCACCGATGTAGAATTTGCTACAGATGCTAGCTGGATATTCTCTGTATCAATGGATGGTACGGTGAGGGTATGGGAAAGCGAAACAGGTGATTCCAGGATAGCGCGAGGTTTAAGTAGCAGTATCGGTGATCCCTTTCTACTGAGCGTTGCCACAAATCCAGTTAGGGGTGGGGAAATTGCTTATTCAGGTGAAGATAGCACGGTACTTCAGCGGATCTGGGATATTGCTGTTGCCCCTGGACCGCCAGCGCTAAACGGACACAGTAATTTCGTATTTGATGTGGAATATAGTCCCGATGGGGAATTATTAGCCACAGGCGGTGCGGATGGAACTGTACGTATCTGGGAAGCATCAAGCGGTATCGTACTTAGAACTGATAATACAAGCCATGTCGAACGAGTATACGATGTCGCCTTTAGTCGGGATGGGGTTAATGTGGTTTCCACCGGGCAGGATCGACGCATAATGATGCGTCCGGCTAATTCTCCCGGTGAGCCTTTTATAGTTGCTGAAATTCCAGACCCAACAGGCGATACTGTTGTGAATGCGATTGATTTTGGAATAGAGGGAGATATTGTCGTTGTCGGTGATAGTAATGGTGTGCTACGTATCTACCGTTTGCCCACACCGTCAGATATAGAATCCCGCTTAGTATTTCAAACAGATACACATGACGACCAGATACGTGACCTTGCTATCAGTCCCGATGGAACAATGATTGCAGTCGCAGGCTTTGACCGCACCTTAGAAATCTGGCATATTGATGTGCCGGTATTAACCACACCTCCAGCTTTACCTGCAACCTCAGTTCCGGTACCAACAACGGGGGATTATTGTCCCGGTGCACCACTGTCACGTCTGAGTATTGGCATGAATGTACGCGTCACATTTACGGATGGTACGCCTTTACGTGTCCGTACAAATCCAGGAGAATCTATCGTCACAAGTATTTCTGAGGGCACTGAATTCAGTGTGATTGGCGGTCCTTTATGTCTGGATGGATATACATGGTGGGAAATTGAACTGGCGGATGGCACAATAGGCTGGTCAGCCGAAGGAGATAGTGAGGACTACTATATCGAACCTTTATCAAGCGTATCATCGGGGGCAAGTATTAGTGGCATTGTCTGGCATGATATTTGTGATAATGCAGGAAGCTCACCAGAATTCTGTATCACACAGAGTGATGGCTCATTAATTGCCGATGGTGTGCTATCAGTAACTGAACCAGTTATTGCTGATGTAACTGTCGAGATTGGGAATGGGTCTTGCCCGATGACCGCAGTTTCTCAAACAGTCACTGCATCAGATGGGATTTACCAATTTATGGGACTCGAAGCCGGTACATATTGTATTTCCATTGATCCTGGTTTTGCAGGCAATTCAATGATTTTAATACCGGGGGAGTGGACATATCCTGAATTTTTCGACCCGACAAGTGGTGTTGCATATCACACGGTCACGTTATCTGCCAACATGGCACTGACAAATATGGACTTTGGTTGGGATTATCAATATTTGCCATGATAATTAATTACTGACTTTACGCAGCCAGTCGAACAGGCTACAAGGTATGTAAAGTGTGGAATGCAGATCGTAAGGCATTTATGTAGAGCTTAGCCTTGAGTGCAAAATGATTGGTTTTTGTTGCCACTTTGGGCATTTCCAACATAATATAGGCGCACACCGACGCAAAGAAATAGTTGCTCTGCGTGGTGACGGTCTTGGTGGGTGACTTCGCCAGCTAAGCATTCTGCTTGAGCGACTTGTGATAAGGCTCCACGTGTATTATTCAGTGACATCATCCCATGAGCGAATCCAGTGACATCGTGTACAGTTGCTAAAATCGACCTCCCGAAATATGAAAGGAGGTTACAGATGGAAGTGAATTGGATTTCCAAACGGGTTGAATTATGGCGGTTGTGCCGTCAATCACCGACATTATCCAACCGACAATTGGCTAAACAACTCAAGATTTCGCCTTCCTGGGTGAAAAAATGGAAAGGTCGTCTCAGAGATGTAGATGGCACTGACCTTCGCCCTTTCATGAGCCGCTCGCGACGACGAAAAACATCTCCAAAGCGTGTGACGGAGGTGGTTGAAGCGAAGACTTTACACCTCCGCAATCACCTGACCGAAGACTATCAACGTCGAGTGGGCGCGACAAATATCCTTTACCATTTACATCACGATGACGATTTGAAACGGCTGAATGTCTATCTGCCTAAATCGCTCACAACTTTACATGATGTACTGGTTCGCTATTATCGTATTCAACGCCCCGGATCGCGCATCCATGTGCTGTTTAGCTTCAGAGCAATCCGGACACCGTCCCACCACCCCATATGCCTTTTCGTGCCGACTTCCAACGCATCAGACCACGTCAGCCCGTGCCGTCAAAGCCGTGCTTCAGCGAGTTTTCCTTCCGGGCTTGTGCCGTCGTGACGCTTCACGTCACGCCTCAACAGGAAAACTCCCCGCCCTTCGGGTGACAGCACAGGCACCCAGCCGTGGTGGTCACTGATGCGTAAGTCAGCACCTTACCAAATGCATACGCGGATCATCAGCTGGACGGCGAATCGTTAGCCAGTGTCTCGTCGCTCGAAAGGGCGCGTTGTAATCCCCGGAACCGATG
>DAOTXB010000806.1:0-1530 GCA_034435575.1 Anaerolineae bacterium | reverse complement strand
TTTATGGCTAGTGCTACAGGCACTTTCTTATTTCGTCAGCACTTTGCAAACATCCCTGCGGAGCTTTCAGAAGCGGCGCAGATGGACGGTGCCAGCCCCATACAGTTCTTATTTCGCGTCCTGGTACCGATTAGCTGGAATACCATCGGCGCATTAGCAGTCATTCAATTCTTGTATGCGTGGAACCAGTACATCTGGCCCCTGATGATTATTCAGGAACAGGGTAAACAGGTGGTTCAAGTAGGGTTGCGGTCATTAGTAAGTGGCATTGAAACCGGTGATAGCTTTGGACCTTTGATGCTGGGCGCGGTGATTGCCAGCTTGCCACCATTGATGGTCTTCATCCTGCTACAACGGCAGTTTATGAACGGGTTCCAGCTCACCCGCGACAAATAATTATTATCGTTAAGATACATCAGGTATGGCAGGGCGTAGTTGTGCTAACTGCGCCTTGAGCTGTTTTGCGGCGAGTGCATAGCCACCGTCGGCAGAATCTACAAAATGCACCTGCTGACCGAAATAATCAAAGACAATGCAGGTGACGAGTGCATGAGAGGCGACATGGGTGCCGAAAACCAATTGCCCTTGTGCGTGCATCTGATGCAGGTAAGTGTCAAGTGCGTCACGCTGGGCTTCTGTACCGGAAATGGTCATGCGGAGCGCGTCATCAAACTTTTCATGGTCAGTAGAGTTTATGAACAACTCTTTATAGGTGCCCCACTGACCGATATTTGCCCACATTGCGAATGTGGCTTTCATCGAATTTTGTAACATGCCCAATAAACGCCGTAAACTGAAATCCTGATACCGGATCTTCGCTTCTGTGATGAGTTTATTAGGATTCATCGCCAATTTCATATTTTCTGCGGTGATCGGGTGACGATGGTCGCTCGTACCGTAGATTTGTTCAATGGTGTGCAACACATCATCATAAATTGTAGCTTGCTGTTCAGTGTTTCCCTGTGCAACCACCATAATGCTGATTGTTTCGTCATGTTTACTCGGCACAGCGTTCCACCGGCATTCAAACCCTTCAAAATTCGCCTGCGGGTCGCCGGCAAACTCTACAGCATACAATTTACCGCGTAGCTCGTGCTTAAATAAATACTCTGCATGGGAGATCCCCCCACCCATGAAGATCGCTTGCTGAAAATTATCCGAGACGTGCATTTTCGCCACACGGACATCATAGCCTTCGATCAGAACATCGCTCACCGGCACAATCCCCACGCGCAGGTCAAGATTAAAATAATCACGCGAAAGATTGCGAGAAGCCGCCAATACTTCAGCCGCTTTCTCACCGTATTCCGGTGGAATCAACATAGATGCGCCATCTCCACCAAAAACATAAGGAATATTCAACCCTTCAACAATATTTAACATCGCGGCAATAGACGCGGCGGCGACAGCATTCACATCTTTATACAATCCATTTTCGATAGCTTTAGTGCTACCACGTACATCTGTCAGGGCGATCAACCAATCTCGCGGGACATCAGTGTAGTAATTGAGGTTGGTGATGTCAATAAT
>DAOTXB010000805.1:0-14093 GCA_034435575.1 Anaerolineae bacterium | reverse complement strand
CGATTAGTGGTGAAGCGTTGGCTTAATTCTGGCTCTGCATTTTGCAAACGGCGTGGCGGTAAGCCTTTTAATACCACTTCAAGGTCATCAACGGTCATTTCGCCAATTTCCCATAAGCCCTCTTTTACGGAACCGGCACGATGAGCAGAAAGTACCGCATGGTCAGAGCCACGAATCGGATGATCGTCAGCAAGTGGTTCAGTGGGGAAAACATCAGTCGCCACCTTAAATTTTCCGGCTAAGACCATTTTCGTCATTGCCTCAAAATCGACCACATGCGCTCGACTGCCTAAAACGAGTACAGAGTGTGGTTGTAGCATGGATAAATACTCACGGGATAACATCGCTTCATTTTCTTTTGAGGGGGCGGCGAGCACAAAAACTATGCGTGATGTACGCATCACTTCCTCAAGTGTCATCGCGGTTACGTCAAATTGCTTCAGATAGCGGTCACCTAACCACGGGTCATACACGCCAACCGAGACATTAAACGGCTTGAGCAAATGATGGAGCATACGCCCGATACTGCCATATCCGATAATGCCTACCGGTTGATCAAAAAGCATAAAGGTGTTGGCATTACCTTCGTGTAAATAAGCCTCATCGCCCGTTCGCATTAAACGATCACCAAGTGGAATCTCACGCGAGGCGGCTAACCCTAAACCCAGGCACATTTCCGCAACCTGTCGTGCGAATGAAGGTGCTGCACTTAACACACGAATGTTGTGTGCAAAACAATAGGCATAATCCAGATCAATAGGAAACCCACCGGAAATATCAAAAATAGCGCGTAATTTCTTCGCCTGTGGCAACACGTCACCATAACGCCAGCCCGTACAGATGATAACCTCTGCATCCGGCAAATGTTGAAGAAATGTTTGCGAATCGATGGGCGTATCCTGACCCCAAACAATATGTGCAATTTCGCTTAGATGATCGCGATCTTCGGGCGAGAAAGTTTCTTCCATCTTGCGAAAATGGGGGTCGAGGATGACTATTGGCTTGTTGGGCATTATGTTGATGACCTTTCTACAATAGGGCAGTGAATTTTTTCTACGGTGTGCCCATTATCCGTCGCATGGTCATTGACGAGATAATTGAGCGCCCACATACCCATTTCGTAATGCGGGAGTTGAATAGTGGTCAGCGATGGGCGCAATGATGTTGTAATCAATTCCTGATTGTCAAAGCCGATGACCGCAACATCTCCGGGGATGTCTAAGCCTAGTTCTTTTAAGGCATCGTACACACCGACGGCGATATTATCACTGCCGACAAAAATGGCAGTTGGTGGGTCGGGCAATTTCATCAGGATGTGCGTCTCTATATAGCCAGTTTCTGATATGTTGTTATAACCACCGCGTACAAGCGCCCTGTCAAAATCAATGTCAGCATCTGCGAGCGCACGTGTATACCCTTCCAAACGCCCTACACCTGCGGGGATATTCTCCTGCAAGTTGATAAACGCAATTCGTTGATGTCCCTTGTTGATAAGATATTCAATCGCTGTGTATCCGCCAGATATTTCATCTGGAATAGCACATGGTAAGGTATGATTTTTTGCAAAACAATTTGCCAGCACAACCGGTACTTCTTGAATATTGATGGGTGGTTCAACCGCATGATGCCACATCGCCGCATAAATAATGCCCTCGACTTCACGATCTAATAGAGCATCTACAGCAGATTGCGAATTACTTAAGTCCAGACCAGTATTCATAACGATCAATACCTTGTCATGCTCCCATGCGACATCTTGCGCTCCACGGATAATATCCACAGCGTAAGGGGTTGTCGCGACCTGATCTGTTAGAAAACCAATCACCTTAGAATGTTGCTTACGGAGTGATTGGGCGGCAAAACTGGGGCGATAGCCTAACTTGTTCATCGCATCAAGCACTTTTGTGCGCGTTTTTTCACTGACATTAGGATGATTATTGATAACGCGTGATACGGTGCCTGTACCAACACCTACATATATTGCAATATCTTGTATCGTTGTCTTTTTCGGCATTTGTCTCCGCTCAAGGCTTAATTATTATCTTCCCTGTATTGTCAAACATTACGGGAACAGGGTCGATAATATCACCAATGAACAAACCATTCGAATCAAAATTGCGAAATGCCATAAATACCCACGATTTATCCGGTGCTTGAATCAATTTACCAGAATATAGCGATTCTTGTGCATCTGCGAAGATCGTGCCCTCAGTATCATACGTGTACGGTCCATCTAATTGGTCAGATGTCATGTAGAAAGTACCCGTATGGAGCGCCTCTCTTAAACGGTTTGTACGAGATTTTGAGTATTCACTGGCAGGACAACAGAAAACAAGATAATAACGCCCGTTGATGTGCAGTATCTGTGGCACTTCCATATGCCCAAATTCGCCGGGCGGTGTAATCGGTTCTTTGACCGTCCAATCAATTAAATCAGGTGAGGTTGCATGGGCAATAACGCCACGTCCATCCGGTATGCCGATGTTTAATCGTGCGGTGATGAACGCATGAAATATGTTTTCGGTATCGTCATAATAGATGTATGGGTCGCGCCATGCCTGATCGTGCCAGAAATCCTGATTGAGCAATTCATACCATTGCGGATCAGCTTCAATTAAAGGATTTTCCGGGTGCTTTTTCCATGTGATGAGGTCGGCTGAGGTGGCTAACCCGATGCGTTGAATTAACCCTTTATCCGCACGCTGTGAGCCAGTGTAAAACATATACCAGCGGTCATTATGTTTGATGATCGAACCTGTCCATGTGGTTTTATCATCCCATGACTCGGAACTTCCGGGATGTAAAGCATCCGGCAGAATTTCCCAATTCACCAAATTCTGTGAAACTGCATGTCCAATCGAAACATTCCAATGACGCAATACTTGATCTTTAAGGCTGTTATCCGCTTGTAGGTAAAAGATATGATAATCCTGGTTATCTTGTGCAAACCAAAAATCCCATATCCATTTTCCCGGTACTTTTAAAGTCATTTTTTGTTCCGTTTATTATGTTCATTACGGTAAAATTTTTTTTAGTGTTAGAAATTACGTAGTTCACAGTTTTTAGTTTTCAGTGAGTCACCAGTAAATTGTTTGATTCTTGGCTTGGTGCCATTTTTTGCTAATGGCTAATTACTGATCACTTGTCGTCAATATGTCTCTATTGACTGATTACATTGTGTAAGTGCGTAAGTCCTAAGTCTATAGCGTATTGCAGGTTATAAACTAATCTTTCTAGTTGTGTAATTTATTCTTAAAAATGATGATCGGTATAGATTATAAACACTGACTATACCGATCATTACGATATGATTTAGCCCTTCACACCTGCACTTGCGACACTTTGTACGAACCATTTCTGGAAGAAAAGGAATACGATTAATACAGGGACGGTTGCAAGGGAAGCGAACGCCATAATATCACCCCATTGACGCGGTGCTTGTCCGAAGAACACTTGCATCGCTACTGGTAGCGGTTGAATATCAAAACCTGCTGAAGCTGTTGACATTAGGGGCCACAGGTATGCACCCCAGTATGTCAGGAATTGTAGAATGGCGACGGTGGCGAAGACCGGACGTGACAACGGCACGATAATTCTACCGTAGATTGTGAAGATATTCGCACCATCAACACGCGCGGCTTCATCAAAATCTTTCGGAATATCAATAAAGAACTGATAGAAAAGGAAAATCGAGAAAGCATCCGCCATGAAGGGGATAATTTGTACATGATAGGTATTCAACCAGCCAGAATCACCAATCCACGGCAGATCACGTACCAGTAAGAGAAGTGGCACCGCAATCGCTTCAAATGGAATAATGATAATGGCGATAACCACCCCTATCATGATTTTCCTACCGGGAAGGTCTAATCGTGCGAGCGCGAACGCCGCCATACTATTGATAAATAGCCCTCCTACAACAATGGTCGTGGTAATAAAAACCGTGTTGAAGAAAATTTTACCAAAGGGCAAACGTTCAAATAGACCCGGATTTGCTCCTGCGGAAGGGGAACATTCGCTCCCTTCTTCTGCAAAGTCCGCGCAGGAATAGTTTGAGGTCGTGAATTCTCTTGGAATAAATGCGTTGAGATTCCGCATATCGGCACTAATTGTGTCGTCCGGTTTAAATGACGAGATAACCATCACGACAACAGGAAACAGGAAAAACAACGCGAGAAAAGTCATCACGGCATAATCTAATGTGGTAAACACCAGCTTACGAAGACGAGCTCTCTGTGCCAGTTTACGGGCTTCTTCTGTGCTGTAACTTATTGTAGTCATTAGGTTTACTCTTCCGGTGTCAGTATACTACGCTGTAATATCGAAATGGTTAACACGATGAGCACGAACACCACCGCAATAGCGGCGGCATAGCCCACCCGTTGTGACCCACGAAAGCCCTCGTTAACCATGTGTAAAACCGGTGTAATAGTGGAATTATCTGGACCACCGCGTCCGAAGGTCATCACATCCACCTGAACAAATAATTTAAACGCGAGAATGGTCGTACTAATCGCAACAAACAAGGTGGTGTTTTTCAGGCTAGGTAATGTGATGTAACGAAATTGCTCAAACCAGTTTGCCCCATCTAAACCGCTTGCTTCATATAACGCAGTAGGAATTTGCTGTAATCCCGCTAAATAGATAATCATCTGGAAGCCGACACCCTGCCAGATTGACATAATGATGATGGCAGGTAATGCTTGCTGGCTACTCTCTAACCATTCAAATGGTCCGAGACCTAATGCCCCTAAAAATGTATTGATTAACCCTTCATTGGGGTTGTAGAGGAAGAACCACAATACGGACACAATCGCCATAGATGTGACAACCGGACTAAAATAAATAGTTCTAAATGCTTCAGTGAAGGGTAACTTTTGGTTCACCAGCATCGCCAGCCCGAGTGCAAGGCTTGTTTGAATGGGTACGGCAAAGACCACGAATATGAAAATGTTGAATAGAGAGCGATAGAAGGTTGCGTCGCCGGCACCAATAAGATAGCGGGTACCAAATAAATCAATGACGAAAAGTTCTTCCATACCTGCCGGACGTAAATAAGTCCGTGGGCGCTCATATTCAAAGACACCCGGCTCGGTTTCAACCTGCTCAATTTCAAAAATTTGTAATCTCAGCAGGTTCTCGTAATTTTCAAAACCGACATTATCTGCGGGAGCTTGCTGTGTAACACGCTCTCCGGTTTCTTCATCGGTCACAGTCTCAAGGCGTGGAACCAGTGGTTGGTCTGTAAAACTTAATTGGATCGCGGAAAAAAAGGGAATACCCAAAAATAGTATCAGTAAGATTGTGGCTGGTGCTAGCATAATTAAACCGGCGATCCGTTCTTGCTGTCGCAAGCTACGCTGATTTTCTGGAGCTTGAGCAACCATGTTTATTCTCCAAATTGGTAACTTTATGGTGAATTGGGGGATGCACGGCGCATCCCCCAGAGAGTTTAAGCGGTACTAACTAATCAATGGCATATCCATCATTGCTCTGGATATCAAGTTCGATAGCATCGACAGCTGTATCCAGTGCATCCTGAACATCGGCACCACCGGCGATTTCATCAACAGCGCGGGCAAACTCCGCAGTGATGACGGGGTAGGCAGGTGTGATCGGGCGGGGAACTGCAACATCGCTATTTAATTGTTCGAAGTAGATATTCAGCGGGCCACCTTCAACATAGCGTTCGTCGTCTTCCAGCAGGCTGATACGTGCGGGTACTGCACCATTAGCATCAGTCATGATTGTGATCTGTTCCGGTTGGAGCATGAATTCAAGCAGTGCCCATGCGCCATCAGGATTTTCACATTGGCTGGTGATACCCCAGTTCCATGAACCCATACCGGTTGCCGCGCCTGCACCGAGGTCTGGCATCGGGATCAAAACTGCGTCTTCACCGAGGTTATCCGTGTAACGGTTGAATTCCCAGTGACCAACCCAGCTAAGGGCGGCATCGCCATCAATGAAAAGGTTGTCATCTGCGGGTGTGGCAGTAGTGTAACCTTCATCAAACAGGCTCTGGAACCATTCCATCGCGGCGACTGATTCCTCACCATTAAGCACACCTTCTGCAGTTTGATAATCTTCACGATCAATCAGATCGCCACCAAAGCCCTGGACAATCGGAGCAAATCCGTAGCTGAACCATTCACCTGAACCGTAGTTCATTTTCAGGTCAAGAGCATATTCAACCTCTGGTAATGCTTGGAGCGCTGCTAAAGCGGCGTTAAATTCTTCAAAGTCCCATGCATCTTCGATACCTGTCGGGATGCGGACTTCAGCGGCTTCCAGATAGGAGCGATTCGCCCAGATGGACAGACCACTGTCGAATTGTCCCAGGCTGTAAAGCTGATCATTGTATGTACCCTGATCGATGATTGACGGCAACATATCATTGAGCAGTTCTTCAGAGACATAATCATCAATCGGGATCAAATAACCACGCCAAGCGAAGCTATAGAGTGTCGGACCATCAAAATCGAGCAAGCACGCAAGGTCACCGGCGAGGGCGGCGGCATTGACTGAATCGGTGTAAGAACCTTCCGGCAATTCGGTTGGTACAGCAACATAGTCGCTCTGTGATTCATTGAAGTTTGTCAGAATTTGATCCAGTGCGTCACGCTCCGCACCAACACCACTATGGAAGAACAGGGTCACTTCTTCAGCATCCTGTGCCATTGTTGGCACAACGAATAGCACCATCAAAACAAATAGGCTAAATAAAAATCCAATACGACGCATTGTTAATATCTCCTTTATTTCTTGCGTTTATTCGAAAAAACGATGTGTGAGAATAACAGTTTAAGATCATTAGACTGTGTGAAACACCTCCTATATCTTAATTGGAATCGATTCCAATTATAACTCGCGTTTTTAGTTTTGCAAATTTTTAAAACGTTAAGCGATTAACTGTAATGCGAATTGTGATGGGGCTTTGGGCAAGGAATAAGGGATTTTGTATGAATCGTTATGTAGAATGTTATACGAAGAAAATACCGCGAGAAAATGTAAAGCGACAACAAACCAAACGATGTTCGTAGACCATGTCCATAGTGTTGTTATTGTGTGTCTTGCTATTCTGAATCACATAACTGTGCGATTATTTTGTTGCTTTGGGTGCGTGCAATCCATTGAGCAAGGACAGCGTGATTTCGTGCATTGATGTGATGTGTACGTCCGCTAGCAGTTGCACTTCATCCGATAATGGATGTTCTTCTGATGGCGCGGCAATGACAAACATACCCGCGTTGTGCAAAGATCTTACGCCATTTGAGGAATCCTCAATACCAACTGCATAGGCTGGTTCGATATCTAATCGACTCAGTGCCTCAAAATAGATGTCCGGTGCGGGCTTACCATTTGGCACAGTATCACCATAGACGATGGTTTCAAATACTTTATCTAGTCCTGTTAAGCGCATAACGTGTTTAATGATGTCAGTGGGGGAACCGGATGCAAGCCCAACCCGAAAGTGTTTTGCTACCATGTCTACCGCTTCTAACGCGCCGTCACGGACTGGCATTTTCTCTTCATAGTGCGCGATGACACGATTTTTCATCTCGACAATGATATCTTCTACAGATTCTTCTAAGTCAAGTCGCCGTTTCATCACCTTTGCCCAACCTACGGTACTCTGTCCCATCGCTTCACGTTGAAACTCCGGTGTCCAGTTTTTGTTCCGGTCTTTGGCGAATTCTACTCGCGAGATTTGCCAATAAATCTCAGAGTCGACCAGTACACCATCCATATCAAAGATGACCGCTTTGATGTTACCCATAAATCAATCCCCTTATAAAATGAAATACAGTATAAGTTGCGTTTTATACTCATACGTTTAAGCATGCTGTTAAATGAAATTTGCTACGGTTTGCTAAATATATGTTACGATACGTGTAATTGCAATTGATTGGTTTCGATTAGTTTCACTTTATCTGTAATCGAAAGTGCTTAATCTATGTCCAGTTCATTATTTATGGAAGAACGTCGTCGGCTCATTCTGGAACGCCTGAAAACGGATGGGCGAGTGGCTGTTGCTGACCTCAGTGACCGCTTGCGGGTAAGTAATGTCACCATTCGTCAGGATTTACGCGCACTTGAAGCTGACGGTTTGCTTGAGCGCACTCATGGCGGGGCAGTAGAAGTGCGTTCGCGACGTAACGAAGGTGAACCTGAACTTTCATTTGATGTGCGCCGGAATAAACAGATTGGTGAAAAAGATGCACTCGGTAAAGCGGCATCGGAGATGATTGAAACAGGCTCAGCCATTGCTTTAGACGCGAGTACAACGGTATGCAGTATCCTGCAATATGTCAGCCATCTGGATAGCCTCACAGTAGTGACGAATAACTTGATTGTGCCTGAACTCTCCCTCAAATACCCTCAATTTGAGGTTTTATTCCCTGCCGGAAAACTCCGTCGTGATTCATTTTCAATTATTGGTGATCCTGCCAGTTTGCCAGATATTAATCTCAATATTGGCTTCTTTAGCGCGTGGGGCATCTCATTAGAAGCGGGCTTAACAGAGGCTAGTGAGGAAGAAATGGTTATGAAGAAAACGCTTCTTACGCGTAGTCTGACCAAAGTCTTACTGGTCGATAGTCTGAAATGGGGGCAGGTCGCGCCATATACCTATGCACGCCCGGAAGATTTTGACGTCGTGCTGACCACTGATGCTGTACCACAGAGTAAGTTACAACATTTCTCACTGAATAACCTACAAGTTATCGCTATCTGACGATCACATATCATAAAAACAAATAAGATAGTGCTTTTTTTCACAATATTGACAAGCTGATAACACATAGCTAAACTTTAATCAATCTAAAACGAAACCAAACAAAAGTAAGCAAAAAAAATAGAAACATCGCAGTTACTATTATTTTTCAGACAAAATCTTAAAAGTGGTGATATGAAATTACTTCTTTCAACCGGATTTTTTGCTCCAAATACCCCTAAGGTTGACAATGGCTAAGCGGTCAGTGTTGACGGTTGACCTCGGTGCTGAATCTGGGCGTGTTATTCAGGCTGATTTTGATGGTAAAAGCATCGCCATGAATGACCTGCATCGATTCTCTAACACACCCGTTCATACACAGGGTACGCTGTATTGGGATGTCCTCCGTTTGTGGCACAACATTAAAACGGGGATCAACTTGCGTGATGATAGTGTCATGTCAGTCGGCGTGGATACTTGGGGTGTGGATTTCGCGCTCCTTGATCGCGACGGCAATTTACTCGGTAATCCTATCCACTATCGCGATCATCGTAATGATGGCATGATGGAATGGGTGTTTGAGCGTGTTCCCCGCCGTGAAGTGTTCGACAAAACCGGCATCCAATTTATGCAAATCAACGGCTTATATGGTCTAGCGGCGATGGCAAAAGCCAACAGCCCGTTACTGGATGTCGCCGATTCCCTGCTCACCATTCCTGATCTGTTCAATTACTGGTTGAGCGGGTCACGCACCTGTGAATTTACCCACGCAACCACACTCCAAATCTTCAACCCGACGATTGATGATTGGGCACGGGATATTCTTGAACAAATCGGTGTCCCTACAGATATGCTCACGCCAATCGTGCGCCCTGGCGACAAAATCGGCTCGTATGATGGCTTAGATGTGATCGTCCCCGCTTGTCACGATACAGGAAGCGCGGTGGTTGGTGTGCCCACCACTACTAAAAATTATGCTTACCTCAGCAGTGGGACATGGAGTTTGCTCGGTGTTGAGGTTGATGAACCTGTCATCAATGATAAAACGTATGAAGCGAACTTCACCAATGAGGGCGGGGTGTATGGCAACTATCGCTTATTGAAGAACATCATGGGCTTATGGTTGGCGCAACAATGCCGTGAGACATGGATCAGCGCGGGTGACGAATATTCTTATGATGAACTGGTTGCCTTCGCAGAAAGTGCAGAACCGTTCCGTAGCATCATTGACCCCGATCAACCACAATTTTTAGCGCATGGCGACATGCCCGCCCGCATCCGCGCGTATTGCCAGCAAACACAACAGCCTGTACCGGAGACAGTCGGTCAAACGATGCGAACGGTGTATGAAAGCCTCGCGCTCAAATATCGTTATGTCACCGAAATGTTGACCGAATTAACTGGACAATCGATTGATCGGTTGCATGTTATCGGCGGTGGTGCGAAGAATGCGCTCTTATGCCAGATGACTGCCAATGCTCTCAACATACCTGTGATTGCCGGTCCTGTAGAAGCAACTGCCCTCGGTAATGCGGTGGTGCAATTCATCACACAGGGCGATTTAGCCAATATTGGCGAAGCGCGGGAGATGTTAAGCCGATCTATCGCAACGACGACTTACGAACCGGATGCAACACACGCACTCTGGGAAGAAAATTATCAACGCTTTAAATCCATAATCGACGAATCGTAAGCAGGGTCTGATGACGGACACAATCTTAGCGGTTGAAAGCATCCACAAACGATTCCCCGGTGTGCATGCGCTCAAAGGCGTGAGCTTTGACGTTCGCCCTGGCGAAATTCATGCCTTGTTGGGCGAAAACGGCGCGGGAAAATCCACCCTCATCAAGACAATTGCAGGTGTATATCGCCCTGAATCTGGAAACATGATGTTTGGTGGAGAAACGGTCAATTTTAATAACCCGCGCGAGGCACAACAAACCGGTGTCGCGACAATGTACCAAGAATTGAGTCTCTACCCTGAACTTACCGTTGCGGAAAATATCTTCATGGGGCACGCTCCTCGTCGCAAAATCGGTCCCTTCAGCATGGTTGATTGGGAGCATATGTACACTCGTGCTCATGAATTATTGGCAGAGTTAGAGATTTTCGATATGGACGTGAAGCGCTTAGTCGGCTCACTCAATGTTGGCAATCGTCAGCGTGTGGAAATTGCCAAAGCGCTTTCTATGAATGCCCGTTTGCTCATCATGGATGAACCCACCGCCGCCCTCACCGAGTCGGATGTTGAAAACCTGTTTAAGATCGTCCGCTTATTGCGTGATCGTGGTGTGGGCATTATTTATATCACACACAAGTTGGTCGAAGTATTTGAACTGGCAGATCGTGTGACTGTGTTGCGGGATGGCGAGTACATCGGCACCAATAATATCAGCGATACCACCGAGCGCGAACTTATCAGCATGATGGTTGGGCGCACAATCGATAACCTGTTCCCGAAGCAAGAATCCGAGATCAAAGACATCGTGTTGGAGGTGAAAAACTTAACCCGTGAACCCCACACGCGCAATGTCTCATTCACAGTACGTGCGGGAGAAATTGTCGGATTAGCCGGTCTGGTTGGTTCCGGTAGAAGCGAAACTGCACAGGTGATCTTCGGCATTATGACTCCGCAATCCGGCGATGTGTTGATCGACGGCAAAAAAGTCAGCATCGATCATCCGGGACAGGCGATCAAAAAAGGCATTGCCTACGTGCCAGAAGATCGCGGGTCACAGGGATTAGTCCGTGAGATGAATATTCGAGAGAATATCTCAATGGCAATTCTAGATCAAGTGTCCAATAAAACATTTATTGATTACAGCGCAGAACGCAAAATAGCCCAGCGCGCTATCGAGCAATTTGGTATACGTGCCTATAGTACCGAGCAAATGACCAACAACCTCTCCGGTGGTAATCAACAAAAGGTGGTGGTTGGCAAATGGTTGTCGAGCAACCCGCGTCTGTTGATTATTGACGAACCGACTCGCGGGGTCGATGTGGGTGCAAAGTCAGAGATTCACCGTTTGATGAGCGAACTCGCTGCAGAACGCGGATTAGCTATTTTGATGATTTCCAGCGAGTTACCAGAAATTTTGGGGATGAGTGATCGCATATTAGTCATGCGCTCCGGCGAGATTGTCGCGGAATTTAGCCGTGAAGACGCTACACAGGAAAAAATCGGTGCGGCAATGATGAGCGCTGATGATGTAATTGAGCAGTCGAATGCCACCGGCAAGGGGTCATAAGTCATGACAGTGCCAGAAAATAATCGCTTTGCACTCATTAACTTTGTACCATTGATTCTCGCCATACTGGTATTCGCGGTTTATCAATTGCTCCCGTTTATCACGCAACCGGAATTAGGTGACACGACCATCACCACATTGACCGCATCACGCGCTAACAATGAGCTGGAGGTCACGATTAATGGGTTGATTCTGGTACCGATCACCGCAGGGACACTGTTTTTATTAGGCTTATGGAACCTCATTAATCCGCAATTGGCGCGGACAATCTCCGCACTAACAGCGGTGATGGGTGTCATTTTGCTTGAATATTTTGCCGTCTTCTTTATGGAATATAATGCTGAGGGGGCAACCTATCTTGACGCGATGGGACCTGCCTTCTGGGCATTACTCATCCTCGGCGTGGTCATGTTGTTTCAGGTGGCGTTACCTCGTGTGAAACCGGCAAAAGAGTTTCAGCTAAGAAATATGTTGGCGAATCAAGAAAGCGCCATCATTATCGCGTTAGTTGTGCTCCTGCTTTTCGTCGGCATTAGTAACCCGCGCTTCCTTGCCACCCGTAATATCTTAGATGTGCTATCCGGTAATGCCTATATTGCCGTTGCCGCGCTCGGGATGTCGATGGTGATTATCACGGGTAATATTGATATTTCTGTCGGGTCTTTGGTCGGCTTACTGGCGGTCATCAGTGGGGAGTTGGTGGTGGCTGGTGCGCCCATATGGGTGTCATGGCTGGCACCGTTAGTCGTTGGCATGATGGTCGGTGCGTTAATCGGCTTTACGGTTGCTTATCTACGTGTGCCATCCATCGTGGTGACGCTTGGCATGTTGAGCATATTAAAGGGCATCCTCATATTATGGACGAATGGACAACGTGTTTCAGGGATGCCAGATGGTTTCTTCCTGTCGCAGATGCGCCCACTCGGTATCCCGATGCCCATCTATTTTATGATTATCCTGACAATACTCACGGCGATATGGATGCGCTATAGCGGAATCGGGCGGTCATTCTACGCGGTAGGCGGTAATGCAGAGGCGGCGCGTTTGTCTGGCATTTCAGAAAAGCGCGTGGTGATGCAGGTGTTTATCATCAATGGTATGTTCGTCGGCATCGCAAGCGTGCTTTATGCCACCCAATTAAGCATCATTCAGGCGACACCCCCGCCCGTACTGGAACTGTTTATCATCACTGCCGCTGTAGTGGGTGGTGTCAGCATTCTTGGTGGTAAAGGGACGGTCATCGGGGCGATGCTGGCGGCGATCTTACTCAACGCCATCCGTTCTGGCATGATCTTCGTTGATGTATCGCCGTTCTGGATACAGGCAGTACAGGGTACGCTTATCTTAATTACCGTTTTGATCGATCTTATCCGTCGTAGACGGCAGACTGTATAAGGGAGGATACTGACGATGGCGACACTTAATAACGCACCTTCTCAGTCTGAACCACCGCGGGACTCTTTCATGCAACAGGTACGCAATCTGGCATTAAGTCAGGAAGGTATCCTGTTTATTATTCTCATTATCACAATGGCGGTGCTTTCTACCACCAACGTAAATTTTCTATCAAGAGACAACCTGTACAATCAGGGACGGGTCATGGCAGAAGTTGGGTTGATGGCATTGCCAATGACTTACATCATCATCACAGGTGGCATTGATCTCTCGGTGGGGTCAATTCTCGGTGTAAGCGCGATTGTCGTCGGCTATAGCTGGCAAAACCTCGGTTTTCCGCTGGAATTAGCGATGATTACTGGTGTGCTTTCCGGGTGTTTAGCTGGATTTTTCAACGGGTTATTCATCGTCAAGCTGGATGTTCCCCCGTTGATTATGACGCTGGCAACACTGGCACTTTATCGTGGTGTGGCACAGGGTATCAGCGAAGCCCGCTCAGTGACCGGTTACCCGGAATGGTTCTTCACACTCGGTCAGGGAGAGGTCTTCGGCATACCGACACAGGTCTTGTTATTGTTGATCTCCATAGTCATTACGATCATCGTTTTACGACGAACAACACTCGGCAGAACGTTATATGCGATTGGTAATAATGCGGTTGGTGCACGCTTTTCTGGCTTGCCTGTAGACCGCACCATCTTGTTAATCTACACGTTCTCCGGTTTTATGGCAGG
>DAOTXB010000804.1:0-6034 GCA_034435575.1 Anaerolineae bacterium | reverse complement strand
AATCAAAACGCAGTGCCACAACAACAGGCACCAGCACAACCCGCCACAACTTCTGCCGCACCAGCATCACCACAATCAAAAGCAGAAGTGCAGGCGATGATTGATAATCTTGATATGAAACTAGCAATGGGCGAAATCTCGGAAGCCATCTACAACAAATTGGTTGCTAAGTGGCAGACGCGCTTAGATAGCATGTAAACTAATTGACGATTAGTTGATTATCGGTAAAACAAAAGAGCGTCATAGTTGGCGCTCTTTTGCGTTGAGAAAGGTGTCAACTATTCTTCGTCGACATATTCAAAATCGAGTGTTACCTCTTCGAATTTTTCGATCTCTTCTTCAGTCAATGTATGATAATCCTCTTTTTTAAAGCCCTTAAGATATTCCTTGAGGTTGGGCTTTAATCGGACTTCTTCTTTCCCGACTGTCGCTTTGTCCATCGCATAGACAACCGGCACACTAATTTTACCGATTTCAAGTTCTGCGCGGGGGTCTACAAATACGATCAATGGTAGAACTTCGACATCTACACCAATTTCGTCTACGATGCCCTGCACATAATCTGCCGCAAGATTTGCCTCTTCAGTCGGATTATCCACCCCGTCCATACGAAAGATGCTTAATATGCGCGATAATGGATTGCGTCGCGTTTGCCATTCATCATTGTCCACTGTAAATTTACCATCTTGATAGCGTGTGATAATGGCAAACATTCCCTGTGGGGTAATCAACACATGGCGGGCAGGGAGGTGCAAATAGTTGTAGAGCACACTTTTGTTGCTAACGCCCTTTAAGCCCACACGCAGTGCATCTTCCGGGCGTGGTTGGCGCACCCAGTTATTCGTTAGGCGCACGGATACCAGTGTGCTGATCATCCCGACGATCAGCACTATTGGCATCAAAATGACATATAGACGTTGTCCGGTTTCTTCATCAAGGGTGTTCAGAAATGCTCCATTTGCCGCGAGAAAACCAAACCCCAGCACAAATAGGCTGAAGAAGAAAAAGAATGTTGCCATACGGCGATTGCGTTTGATGATGTCTTCGTTTGTTTCGATTCGCATAGGTTCTCTGATTAGTTATTTGGAACAAAGTAAGATACGGTGCCTGCATAGCTCAATTCTGCACAGACCAACGTGCCAAAGCGGACTGACGGCAGAATTTCCCATTGGCGTGGCACACCGTACGCTATACCCAGTACGGCGGAATTTAAATCGTTGGCAAGTGGTGCAACGCAATGGGTCACTGGACTGCTGAAGCGAGTTGCGATGCCAGTGGGCGGTCCATTAAACGCGAATACATCATAAAGTGCGCCACCACGCGTATAATTATCCGGTATTGGTGGTGCAAGCGATATGGGTACGACACGGCAGAAAAACCGAATGCCCATACGGTAGGTAATATCAATATCTGCACGATCTACGTAGAGGGTGCCACAACCTGCGTATGTTGCCATTGGAGGTGTAACATTTTGCCCGCTTTGTGCGACAACTTGACGGATGATTTCGTCATCGTCCGCTGTGTCTCCGGCGACGGCTGTCGTATCGGTACTGGCGGTAGAATCTGTTGTGGTGCCATTATTGACTACGGTATCGCTGGTAATAAAATCCGCTGTGATACGGGCAATACCACCCATGTTTAGACCAACAGGGTCAGTACCGTTCGATGGACCAAGCACACCAGCGGAACCTAAATTCGCCACATCAAAGGTACTGCCGGGTTGCCATGCCCAATAGCTTAGGACAGATGCACCGGACGTATCTGCATTAAACTCAAAATCTACAGGCAGATAAAACCCAATCCACACCACTGGTTGATTAATTGTCACTGGATCAGCAAACTCGACAGTAAAGATTCCATTTGTGGTGATGGTGACCTGTTGTTGCCGTGCGAGGGTTGCGTCTACGGGCGAACCGCCATTGGCATCTTCATAAATGACGACAGTAGCGGGGGCACCTGTCGCATTCGCAACGCTAATGCTTACCCGATCAATTTGTGTGGGACGGGTGATGCCGAAAGCGTTCAGGTCGAATCCATTGATAACCATAGAAGATTCGCCGAGGATGCGATATGGGCTATTGCCAGTACCTGTATTCAGGCTTAATGTTACATCGCCTGCAGAAGATACCATAACCGATAAACTAAATAACATGATTGCCATAACACTAATTAGCAGTGATTGCTTTATTGCAGAAGCAGATTTTTGCATGAGACTATTCCCTGATTTACCAAATCGGTAATTGATATAGAAGCGACTATCCTACTGTCGCGCCCTATCATGTATAATTCGCTTGCTATTTTAGGTACAATCAAACGGATGGTCAAGCAAGTCATTCGTGAGAATTGGTTGTCCAGCGAAATATTTGGGTGGAGGTTTATTGTAAATGCAAGAATTTGCACTGCTCGCGTTTGTCTTATTACTTGGTTTGGGGGCATGGTGGTCATTGGTGACTTTCCCTAAACAGCGTGATTTTCAGAAACGGCAACGATTTGCACGGACGCTAGCACAGGGTGATGAAGTTATTACATATGGTGGTATTATTGGCAAAGTCATTGCGATTGATTCTGAAATGGGGATCGCTCAGGTAGAGATTGCAGATGGGATCGTGATTCGTATAATTACTGCGGCGATCATGCAACCGTATGATCCTGAAGAAATCGCGGAGAATGCGCGAAAGGGGCTTCAAGACGCTGAATTAGTACAAGAATAGCGCAAATTGTATTAGACATTACGGGGACGGCAACGACCCCGTTTACATTTTCTCGGAAAGGATATTTATGAGACGGCATTGGTTTTGGCTGGTCGCAATTGTATGCTTGACTGCATTCTCTGTGTGGGTAGTACTGCCAGAAGAATCTAAAGGGTTTACAGTTGACCTGAATAACGATGCAGAACCTGACTGGGTTGAGTTTAGTCAGGGGTTGGATCTTGTCGGTGGCTTGCGTGTGTTGTTAGAGGCAGAATTACCCTCGGATGCGTATACAACGGATGAATTACGCGAGACTTCAAATAGCGTGTCTCGCCGTGTGAATGCGCTCGGACTTTCAGAAGCGACGGTTCAATTACAGGGCAGTAGTCGTGTGCTGGTGGAACTCCCCGGTGTGACTGACCCTGCACAGGCTATCGACACTATTCAGCAGACGGCACGCCTTGAATTTGTGGATTTTGGTGGTCTGAGTGCAAATCAAGTCAGTCAGCTGATTGGGCAGCGCATTCTTACAGATCAACAAGCACTTATTGACATCGCTCGTGCGGAGACACTCGCGGAGGAGGAAGCCTCTGAAGCGGAAGCGACAGCAGAAGCAACTGCTGAACCGGGTGAAACCGAAACTGGGACTGCCGATCTTCCGGTTGAACAACCGCGCATCCCGAATCCGGTCACCGGACAACCATTTACGACGGTACTTGATGGCGGTATGCTGGACTCTGCCATAGCGACTTTTCAGCAGGTTGATTGGTTAATCCAGTTTGAGCTTAACGACGAAGGTGCAGAAATTTTCGGACCGTTCACGGCATCGCGTGTTGGTTCGCCTTTAGCCATTGTGCTAGATGGTGTGGTGCTCTCCGCCCCGACGATTCAATCTCAATTGACGACGGGTGGTGTTATCACGGGGAACTTTACCGAGGACGAAGCAAAGCAGTTGGCATTACAATTGCGTTCCGGTGCGCTACAAATTCCACTGCGTGTTGAAAGTGCAGAAACCGTTGGCGCGACTCTAGGTCAAGAGTCGGTTGAACGTAGTATTCGTGCGGGTATTGTTGGTGTGATTGTCGTACTAACATTTATGTTGGTTTATTATCGCCTACCCGGCGTTGCGGCTGACCTCGCCTTGCTAGTGTTTATTGCCCTGAACCTTGCGGCGTTTATGTTGATTCCAATTACGCTAACCCTGCCAGCAATTACGGGTTTCCTCATATCAATCGGTACAGCAGTCGATGGGAACATTCTTATTTTTGAGCGATTGAAAGAAGAATTGCGCGATGGTGCTGATCTTGATACTGCGTTGGATTCTGGCTTTGACCGCGCATGGACATCCATCCGTGATTCCAACCTATCCACAATCATTATCTGTGGTGTGCTCTTCTTATTTGGACAGACACCCGGTGCAAGTATTGTAAGTGGTTTTGCGGTAACGCTTGGTTTGGGGCTGGTGCTAAACCTATTTACTGCAGTGCTCGTCACACGGACATTTCTATATCTCATCATTAACTACTCACGCAGTCCGGTGACATCACGTCGCTGGTTATTGGGCGCATAAAGGAGGGCAAGATACAAGATGTTTAATATTGTCGAAAAACGGTTCTATTTCTTTGCCTTCTCGGGTGTGTTGATTAGCATTGGGCTTATCATCATGTTCATCTCGGTGAGTTCAAATGGCACACCCTTTCAGCTAAGTATCGATTTTGTGGGCGGTAGCATTTACGAACTGCAATTTAGTGAAGCGGGTGCGGACGAAGAGAATATCCGTGATACTTTTGCACGTTTCGGTGAAGAGTCAGTTGTGATCCAACAATTGGGCGACGAAGAAAACTATCGTTGGTCAGTACGTGGTAACTTTGAAA
This sequence comes from Anaerolineae bacterium, assembly GCA_034435575.1. Classification (GTDB taxonomy): domain Bacteria; phylum Chloroflexota; class Anaerolineae; order Aggregatilineales; family Phototrophicaceae; genus JAVJSU01. The sequence goes on along the minus strand of DAOTXB010000804.1, from coordinate 1,470 downwards.
GCCAAGAAACAACACAAGATATTCTTGATGCATTAGAAACGCTCGCACCGTTAGATCGTGACAGTTTACGTATTGAGCAGGTTTCTGCGACGGTGGGGCAAGAAGTGACGCGGGCGGCGTTTGTCGCTGTGGCAGTCGCTGCACTGGTTATTACTGGATTTATCGTGATTGCTTTCCGTCAGGTACCGAAAGCCGTGCGTTATGGGCTATGCGCGATTGCCGCAATGGTGCATGATGTACTGATTGTGATGGGCGTGATGTCCTTGATGGGTATGTTGCTTGGATGGGAAGTGGACGCATTGTTCTTAACGGCGATTTTGACGGTGGTCGGGTTCTCGGTACAGGACTCTATCGTCATGTTTGATCGTATCCGTGAAAATATCCCCAAGCATATTGGTGAACCTTACGAAACGATCGTCAATCGTAGTATCTGGGAAACAATTCACCGTTCACTGGCAACACAGCTTAACGCCTTTTTCATCATGGTCGCTATTCTGTTATTTGGTGGTGAGACGATCAAGCAATTTATCGCGATTCTATTCATTGGGCTACTAAGTGGTACCTATTCGTCAATCTTCACTGCAGTTCCATTACTCGTTGCATGGGAAAAGGGCGAAATTCCCTTGCTTGAGGGCGACGAAGCTATTTCTGGAGCAGAAGCGTAAAAGCTACTATGGATGCGATCATTTTTGATGGGCATTTGCGCTTTGACTCTAATACAAAGCAACCAGAATGTTCTAAAGAGCAGGCTTTGCTCAAGATCAAACGTGCAGGGGTATGTAACACTGATCTTGAGCTCGTAAAAGGCTATATGGGCTTTGAGGGCGTTTTGGGGCATGAATTTGTCGCCGAAGTGGTTGAGGGTTCTGAAGCGTTGCTGGGGCGGCGCGTCGTTGGCGAAATTAATGTTGCTGATGGTACATGCGATTTTTGTAAACGCGATATTCCCAGCCAATGCACAAATCGTACGACAGTCGGTATTGATCGCCATGATGGCGCGTTTGCTGAATATCTCGCGCTGGCGACGCGTAACCTCTATGTTGTGCCAGAAGCTGTTAGCGATGACCAGGCGGTGTTTGTAGAACCATTAGCGGCGGCATTTCAGGTGCTTGAGGCTGTGCATATCTCTCCGCGTGATCGCATCGTTGTGATCGGTGCAGGGAAATTGGGCATGCTTGTGGCACAAGTGTTGCGCCTCACAGGTGCAGACGTTGCTGTTATTGTGCGTCGGGAAAAGCAGGCGAGGATGCTGGATGGCTGGCATATTCCCGCCTTTAATCGTGCAGAATTGCAAGATAGTCAGGCAGATATTGTCGTGGATTGTACCGGCACTGCTGAAGGATTTGCCGAGTCGCTGAGTCTGGTGAAAGCTCGGGGTACCGTTGTATTGAAGAGCACATATACGGGTATCCCGCAAGCAGATTTGACGCGCGTTGCAATTGATGAAATTCGTGTGATTGGCAGTCGTTG
>DAOTXB010000803.1:0-1759 GCA_034435575.1 Anaerolineae bacterium | reverse complement strand
TATCAAAACTTGCTCAAGATCAGCAGTGAAGGGCAGTTGCGCGGATATTATTATCGTCCACGTATCGATCAAGCATTTTTGGAAGATCACGCCGAAGGATTGATCGCCACTAGTGGATGCCTCGCCGCGAGAATTCCGCGCATGATCCGTGAGGGTACGGATGAGCAGGCGATGGAGTGGATCGGGCGCTATAATGAGATTTTTGGCGATGAACACTTTTATCTTGAATTGCAGGAGCACGATATTGACCTGCAACGGGACCTGAACAAATGGTTGATTGATTACAACCGGGGCAATCATAGCAATGTCGGGTTGGTCGCTTCGACAGATTTGCATTATGTGCTCGAAAGCGATTTCGATATTCATGACACACTGCTGTGTATTCAGACCGGTGCGCTCAAGCATGAAAAAGATCGCATGACCTTCTCCGATAATAGCTTCTATCTGTCGTCTTATGACGAGATGATGGAAATGTTCGGCGAGGTGCCGGAAGCCGTGCATAATTCAGTCAAGATCGCGGAAATGTGTGATGTAAATCTTGATCGTGGCGAATATCATCTGCCGATTTTCCCTGTACCAGACGGTCACGATTCGCAGACCTACTTGCGCTATTTGTGTGAAATTGGCATGGATTGGCGCTTTGGTGACCGTAAGCACGACCAAGTTTTACGTGATCGCCTTGATCGTGAATTAGGCATTATCAACGACATGGGTTTTAACACCTATTTCTTGATCGTGTGGGATTTGTGCGAGTTTGCCCGTCATGCAGATATTTGGTGGAATGTGCGTGGGTCTGGTGCGGGGAGTCTGGCGGCGTATTGTCTTGGGATTACCAATATTGATCCGATTAAAAATGCGTTGTTGTTTGAGCGTTTCTTGAACCCTGGACGTGTGAGTATGCCGGATATTGACCTTGATTATCCTGATGATCGGCGTGGTGAATTGATCGCGTATGCGGCGAGTAAATATGGGGAAGATAAGGTCGCGGCGATCATCACATTTGGAACAATGGGTGCGAAGGCGGCGGTGCGTGATGTAGGGCGGGCGTTGGATATTCCCCTCGCAGATGTCAACCGTGCGGCGGGTTTGATCCCACAGGAAGCCAAACAGAAAAAGATCGCTGAATATGTTGAGATGATCCCTGACTTAAAGCGAATCTATGAAGGTGAACCCAAATTACGCGAGGTCTTGGACACAGCGAAGGAATTGCAGGGTATTAGCCGACACGCGTCTACCCACGCGGCGGGTGTGATTATTGCAGATCGTCCGCTGGTGGATTATTTGCCGTTGCATCGTATCACGGGTAAAGACCCCAGTGGCGGATCATTAAAAGCGGTGACGCAGTTCCCGATGGAAACCTGTGAGGCAATCGGGTTGCTCAAGGTCGATTTTCTCGGCTTGTCTACGCTGACCATTTTACGTAAAGCCGCCGATCTTATCGAGCAGTATCACGGCATCAAATATACGATGGACAACATCCCCTATCGCCATGATGACCCCAACGTGACTGATGAGCAAAAGCAGATGCTCGACAAGGCATTTGAACTCATGGGGCGGGGCGAAACAGTTGGTGTCTTCCAATTAGAAAGTTCGGGGATGCAACAGATGTTGCGCGGGATGCGCCCGAAGGTCTTCGAAAATATCATCGCCGGAATTTCCTTGTATCGTCCGGGTCCGATGGAGTTTATCCCGCAGTATAACAAGCGTTTACATGACGAAGAAGAGACAGATTATCGGCATGAATTGCTTGAGCCTATTC
>DAOTXB010000802.1:0-2400 GCA_034435575.1 Anaerolineae bacterium | reverse complement strand
AGCGCATCGCCAGGACGACCATCCCGCCGTAAACCGGAACCGAGCACGATAATGACATCAGACGGCTCTGCATTTTCAGTTGTGCCGTAATTGTCAAGCAACATCCACAACCCGACCATCACCGCCACCCAGATAATTACGCTGATGAAACCAATGATGAGAATATGCTTGACCCGTAGTCGTTTCAGTTGTTTTATCATGGCGGGGCATTATACAGCCTTATCACCACAAGAGAAGCCCACAACCCGCAAATTTACCAACTGTTAACAAATTGCGTTAATCATTAACCCGCATCAGATAATAGCTATCTCCCTGTAATTCGGCAACCCAGCCCACCCATTCATCAACACGGATCACCTGCCACCACACGACACCGTTAACACATTCCGGTCCATCAACCACTACCGCCTCTTCATCCGGCAAAAATTCGTCAATCACTTCGCCATTCGGTGAAACACGTACCCGCAACGGGTCAACCTCCAACACTTGTTCCACAGTGTCATCAATCGCCAAAAGTGACGGCACATCCCCGCAAAATTCCGGCACATCCCCCACGAACAACGACTCTACCAGCGCGTCGACATCGCTCAAACGCGGATAAAATGCCTCATCTGGTGCCCTCATAATCATCGCGTCAAGGGTGGTATACAACAACTCAAAATAATCCATCGACTGCTCAAAGTTAAACAGTTCATACATCACATCATTATTTGGAATCAGCACCGAATCCAGCGCAAAGGCAACATGCACCAGATATTGTTCATCATCGGTCAATCCAGCGAAGAAATAGATCAGGTCACCGTCTGCGGGTGGGATCGGTGCCTGCGTATAGCGCACAATGCTCCGCACCCCACTGCCATTTTGAAAATCAATATACGCCTCACGTGCAACTAACGCCAACGCCGCATTAATCTCCGGCAAACCCGCCATTACCGGTTCTTCAGGACGTTCAGCCAATAATTCACGTAAATCATCCATCAATATTCCCGTAACATCTTCCCATGCTTGCACCGGATACACATTGATATAAATCCAGAATTCCTGCTCGGTACCCACGTATCCCTGAAATACCGCCCGACGATATAATGGACGGTGAAATATTTGCGGTCCCTCATCAATCGGAGTTCGCCATTCAACCGCGCCCAGTCCCGCAACATTTGCGCTCAGGTCAAATGAAATGCCCAAGCCTTCCACAGTAAGCCCATCATCACCAGCACGGGGGCGCATGGGTAAATCATCGGCAGAGTCGCCGAACGGCTCCAGTAGATATCCATCACCCGCAACCACACTTTCTTGCATCCAGCCAAATTTGCTATCGACATTCACTAGCCACCAAACGCCATCTTCCATACAGGCGGGACCAAACCACGCGAGAACCCGTGTACCGGTTTCAACTTCAATGATCGTTTCAGATTCACCATTAGGGAAGAAGTGAAGCATCGCGCCATCTTCAGATATCACATCCGCCATCCCCGAAGAAATCAATCGTGTTGGTTCTCCTATCGGGCAATCGACCACTGCCTGCGCGGACACACTCACAAACGACAGCAAACATATCGCCAACATCATCAGTAACTTTCGCATATTGTCCCCTCATATGGAATGATTGTATGCGTATTAGTATCCATTATAGGCAGAACAAAAAAAAGACCGTCACCCAGAAGAATGACGGTCTTAGAATTCGACGCTATTGTGTAATTGTGTGATTTAGCACTCGCTATACCCGCAGGTTAGGCACTTACGGCACCCTTCCGCACGGACGAGTGTGATTGTCCCGCAAGATGGGCACAAATCCGCACCTGCAAGTGTCGCATCTTTCACGACTGGGGCAGGTGGTTCGACTGCGGGTAAATCCGCCATCGGCAAGCCGAGTTGTTGCGGGGCTTCACTGGAAAAATACTGCTTCTCCAGTTCCAACGCCACCGCATCCGGCAATGACATCACACGCTTCGGACCAAAGCCAGAGGAACGCGAGCCACCAATACCGCGCAATTGATCAATGATCAAACGGAGCATCTCGGTGCGGTTTTGTGGCGCAGTCGTGCGGAGCGAGAGCGAAATCATACGCCCTAACCCTTCTGCATCAGCTTGCAGGTCGCTCCCTGCTTTACCCGGCGCGGTGATAAACACCTCGAACGGATAGCCGTGTTCATCGCTATTCATGGTAATGTATGCCCGACCAAACGGCGTGTCTGCGCTGGTCGTTGCGCCTGTCAGCTTACCCGGTCGTGGATAAACACGATGCGGTGTCGTGACCTGTTCTACTGGTTTAGCGTTCTCACCAGATTTCGCCGCCAGAATATCCGATTGTTCGCTCTCGGCACGTTCATCACCTTTGAGCATGAGTACCTGTTCGTCACGGCTACCATCACGATAAACCGTACCGCCCTTACAACCAAG
>DAOTXB010000801.1:0-1733 GCA_034435575.1 Anaerolineae bacterium | reverse complement strand
CTTATTGCAGGCATAAAAGCAACAGCACAGGCGAATCAAACACAAGCCGCCACCACACCCACACCAACACCCTAAAGCGCCGGGACTTCTTTCGTCATGCAATGCACCGCACCGCCGCCATTCGCGCCGATTTTGCAATCAATCGGGATGATGTCGTAATCCGGCAGGGTATCGGCATAAATACGGAGCGCCTCATCGTCCGTCTTCAGCCCGTATACAGGCACAAGTACCCGTCCATTGATCGTGAGCGCGTTGGTGTAACTGCGCCGTATCGGATATGCCAGCCAATTTAAATAGAGGGATGGGGTCGGGAGTTCGATCACACGGTAGGGCTGATTGTTCGCATTCGTTTCTCGCCGGAAAAGTGTCGCTGTTTCACGTAGGCGATGGGCGCTACTCATCGTGGTCGGCGCGGAGACGAGTACCGTATTAGACGTGGCTAATTTGACCAGCAAATCAACGTGTCCGGTGGATTCAATCGTCATGTATGGTGTGATAATCAATTTCTCGAAGTCGAAAAATTGGCGCAAGTAACGTGCTATGCCGGTTTGATTAAAGCGTGGATTGCTGTCCAGAATGGCACGGGACATAATCAGCGTACCCTCGCCATCTGACCACATATTCCCGCCCTCGGTGTCGAGGTCAAGCGTCAATAGCGGTGTGCCGCTGTGTGCCGCCCAGCGCACAGGCATATTGTCGTCGTCACGGTTGCCATAGGGCTTTTGCCGTACATAACGCGCATCTACCGCCACCCGGTGACCCTGCGCGTCAAAGCCGATAATAGGACCGTAATCGCGCACCCAGATGTCATCGGTTGGCACAATCAGGAAGGTGATGTTTGCCAGTTGATCGTCGGTTAAATTGCCACGCTCTTGTAGGTAGACCCACGCGGCTTGTGCCCACATCAGGGTTGGTACGGTGACGATGAGTTGCGCCACCGGGACGATTGACTCCGTCATTTGCCCGTGCAATTCCCACAATGGCGGATACAGAATGGGCCAATTGATGAACACGGATTCCATCTTTTCCCATTGTGCGGGAATACGTAATGGGCTGTTGGCATCATACGGTATAGGTGTGGTTTTTGTCGCATGCTCATGATGTACCTGACTTTCCACATCAACCAATTGGCGCAGAATCTCGCGCTGATCTTTCGTCGCCAATAAGCCATAACGCGCCAGATATGCCGCCATACGTTCGCCGGTTTGTGGTGGTTGGCGATCTTCATCAACCGGATAAATGCGATGATACAAACGATTCAACATTGGTTGGAGATACTTCGGTGCGTTGCGTCGCCACAGTGGGTACGGGATATAGTTGAACTGAAAGCGTGCGTTCGGGTTTCGGGTCATGGCTTTAGGTGTGACGATCATGATTATCCTGTGCGCTTACGATTTATTGCAGGGTGATGTGAAAGTAATTGGTAAACACAATATATCATAACATTGCTTTAATTTGTATAAAATGTTGTATATGCACAAGGTTTTTTGTAGGCACATTGCACAATTTTGCTTATTTTCACTCAATGGTTTACATCTGCCTCAATTGTGCGGATTGCATCAGCCACCGGGTTAGAAATTCTCAATAGGCATGGTAAGGCAAGCCGTACTATACTGACAGAAGCGAACAAACATTGAGGTTTTAGCCAATGGCTGATGTTTCACCTAAATTGTTTATTTCTTATGCGCGGGAAGATTCACGGGACATCGCGCAACGGTTACATGAAGATTTAA
>DAOTXB010000800.1:0-4088 GCA_034435575.1 Anaerolineae bacterium | reverse complement strand
GCGGTTGCCGCTTTGGGTGGTGGTGTTGCCGCACCATTTTTAGGCGCTTCTCTAGAATTAGGCAACGCGTTCTTATTAGCGGCGATTGCTGTGGTTGTGCTGGGCGGGCTTGGGAGTTACGAAGGTACAGCGATTGCAAGTGTACTGGTTGGGCTATCCGTTGCGGTTGTGGCGAAGTTCACCACACAGTACATCAATCAGCCTGTCTGGGCGAGCATCACGCCGATGATTGTTCTCGTGTTGATCTTGCTCATCCGTCCAAGTGGTTTATTCGGGAAGGAGCGCTGATATGCAAGGGATAACTGCACAAACAACGATGGATCGCCTGCGGGCAACAGTAACGAGTAACTGGTTCTACCTGGCATTATTGGCGCTACTTATCATCACACCACATGCAATCGGCTGGTTTTCCGGTGAAGGTCCATTCGGCACACAGGTCGGGCGGCGCTTTATGGTGATTGGCGAATCGGTCACATGGCAAGGGCGTTTAAGTCAGATCTTTATTTTCGCTATTCTGGCGATGAGCTATAACTTGATCTTTGGTTTCACCGGCGTGATCTCATTCGGGCATGCGCTCTTCTTTGGTATTGGCGGGTATATGCTCGGTGCGATGCTAAGAATCGACGATTTTGATTCTGGTCTAGCCATGCTTTTAGGGGTCATCGGCGGGTTAATCATCGCAGGGATCGCGAGCTTTATTATCGGGCTGGTATCGCTACGCCTTAAAGGGGTGTACTTCGCTGTATTCACGCTGGCGGTTGCGGAAGCGGTATTTATCTACTTTACGCGTTATGGACCTACGGGCGCGGAAGATGGTTTCACGTTTAGCGAAATGCCAGAAGTGTTAGAACCGACCCGTAACCCGCTCAATTTCTATTATCTGTCGCTAGCGGGCGCTGTTTTAACATTCTTGTTCATCCGGCGGCTCATGTACTCTCCGACAGGGGCGATTATGCTGGCGATCCGTGAGAACGAAGATCGTGCAAAATCTATTGGATACAACACCCTGCGTTACAAAATTTTCTCAATTACTATTGGCGGAATGATTGCGTCATTTTCCGGTATGCTCCATGTTATTTTGAACAGTAAACGTGTTGGACCGGAAATGATGGGTGTCAATTTTACGGTTGAACCGCTTTTAATGACTATTATCGGTGGTATTGGCACATTTCTAGGACCGGTAATTGGCGCGGCAGGGTTACGGATTAGTGAGACGCTCTTACGTGATCTCATCATTACTATTGGCGATAACGAGATTAACATCGGGGATAGCTGGGAAGTGATTCTCGGTGTGTTGTTCATTCTTGTTGTGATTATCTTCCCCTTTGGTGTGGTCGGCACATGGACTCGCTGGCGCGCAAGTAAGCAGACTCAACGCATGACCGAGGTTATTAATAATAGCCAGATCGCCACAAGTGGGGATTAAGTTTCAAAATAGAGGTGGTTGGTGTGCGGCATCAACGTCATGCTCGTTGATGAGTCGTTGCACCAACCGCGTTTTTGTTTCATTTGCCGCCACCATTTCTAGGGCGAACCGTAACGCCGTCTTGTCACCCTTGCGACGGTTACAACTTACGCAGGACATCACAAGATTATCATGTGCATTCATACCACCCCGCGTGAGTGCGTGAATGTGATCAATCTCAAATTCTTCGTTTAGCAAATTTATCCCACACCATCCACATTTGCCGCCTGATTCTAATATCACTGAGCGCAATGCCGTTGCTGTTAAGCGTCCTTTGCTATTGGTTTGCTTAGCCCGGGCGTTCATCGCACTAGCATAGGATTTGAGCACATACATATCAGGAAAATCAGTGTATATCATCGCTTAGTCCGTAAATTCTGCTCTAAACTGTTTGCGTAAATTATCAATCGGATAGCGTTTACCTGTTTGTTCATCTTCATAATGCCAGTGTACCCATCCATTACATGAGGGTGTGCCCTTGAGCTTTGCACCAAGTTGATGAATTGACCCGATATATCCATTCGATTGTAATTTGCCATTTGCGAGGATTGTGGCATTTGTCTCTGGCTCATCGAGAACTAGTCCTTGTCCTACTTCGAGCAACGCATGCTTAAGCAAGGTCTTGAAGGCGATACGCTTTGGTTTATCAGATAATGCCTGTTTGATAACGGTTGCATTATTTGACATAGGCGAGATCTGTGCAATGCGATCACGGGAGGCTTGGGCATACATGCTATTGCGTTCAATACCGATATACTTACGACGTAAACGTTTGGCTATTGTGGCGGTTGTTCCGGTGCCACTAAACGGATCAAGAACAATATCTTTTGGATTAGAACTCGCCATGATGATACGCTTGAGTAGCTTTTCTGGTTTTTGTGTAGAGTGCAGTTTTTTACCGTCAGTGCCTTTTAGACGTTCTGCTCCACCACATGCGGGGATTGTCCAAACACTGCCCAACTGTTTGCCGTTATTGAATTGTTTCATCTGATGATGATGAAATGTATAACGGCTTTTTTCTGACCGTTTTGCCCAGATGATAAATTCCACATCATTCTTGAGTCTTGTGCCTCTAAAGTTGGGCATCGCATTGGTTTTGAACCATGTGACCGTGTTCAGAACCCAGAATCCTAAATCCTGCATGATTGTGCCAACCCGGAAAATATTATGATAGGTTCCAGAAACCCAGATGCTAGAGTCGGTTTTCATCACACGCCGTACTTCAGTCAGCCATTTGTGTGTAAAGTCATCATAATCTGCGAAGCTATCGAATTGATCCCACGCATCATCCACAGCATCTACCTGCGTTTGATTGGGTCGCCATAAGTCTTGTTTGAGTTGCAGGTTATAGGGTGGGTCTGCAAAGACAAGATCAACGCAATTTTCAGGAATTGTGGGCAGGTATTCGAGGGTATCCGCATTGATAATTTCATTAATCGGAAGTTGCTTGTCCATATTAAAGAGGGTCCACGATAAGCGTGTAAGTTGAACATCATTATTATAGCCTTAGTATACTCGAAATCGAGTAGATCAGGAATCGTCGCTTGTGGAATGAGTATTCATTCAGTATTAGACGAAATACCCTAACTGTTCCCCCTAATAACCCATCCATCTGTTAAAATATCATGCATGTTGATGAATACACAGAGAGAGACACTATGCGCTTAACATTTTTAGGCGGCGCGGACGAGGTCGGCGCAAGCAGTACATTGATCGAGATGGGTGGTAAGCAAATTCTTGTGGATGTTGGGATTCGTATTTCGCCTCGTAGCAGTCGTGGAATTAAAAATGACCAACTCCCCCATCTTGCGCCGATTAGTGAGAATAATGGACCTGACTACATTTTAGTGACCCATGCACATACCGATCATACCGGTGCGCTTCCGCTTGTTGTGGAACAATACCCGCATGTGCCTGTCATCGCGACTCGCCCAACGGTTGATCTTGTGCGAGTGTTACAAGCAGACGCACAACGTATCATGCAAAGCCGGCAAGATGAAGAGGGCGAACTCCCCCTTTTTGATGATATTGCTGTGCAACGGTTGATGGATGCCTTTCAATTGGTCGAATTTAATCAAGCGTTACGCCTCGGTGATGGTTTACAGGTAACCTATCAACCCTCCGGGCATATTGCGGGGGCGGCATCGCTTATTTTTGAGAGCGAAGAAGGCACATTAGTGATGTCCGGTGACCTCTCGATGAATGAACAACGCGCAGTGGTCAGTGCAGAAAAACCCCGTGTAAAGGCAGATGCACTGGTGTTAGAGAGTACCTATGGTGGACGGCAACACGCCAACCGTAAAGCAGAGGAAATGCGTCTAATTGAAACACTAAAGACAGTGATTGATCGTGGTGGCAAGGCACTCATCCCCGCATTTGCTCTGGGACGAGCACAGGAAATTGTCCAGATTATCCTCGCTTATCGGGATCAATTTGATGCGCCTGTCTATGTCGATGGCATGGTGCGCTCGGTGTGCAACGCTTATCATGGATTTGCCGATTTATTACCAAAATCATCGGTGCGGGCGGCGCGTGAAGAGCATCTCTTTTTCCGCAATAAGATCAAACCGATCAAAAATTGGGCACATCGCCAAGAAGTATCCGAAAGTGACACGCCCTTAGT
>DAOTXB010000799.1:0-3380 GCA_034435575.1 Anaerolineae bacterium | reverse complement strand
CCGCCCCTGCCAATAGGTGCTGTCTTCATGCCAGGGGGTTGCACGACCAATATTTGGCTCTTTAGCGATAAAATGACTTGCCCATAACCCGATGTTTGGTCCAATTAAGGGTTCAACCATGTCTAATACTTCATCAGCCATCAAAAATTCAAACAGGCGATTATCCTTAAAATGCGGTCTATCTAATTCGTCAGTACGCTTGTCTGAATTACGCTTGACCAGTTCTTCAAAAATATCGACCAAACGCTTGAATTTTTCTGGTGAGAAAACAGGCTGTTTAAAGAGGTGATAGCCTTTTTCATGATAGGTTTTTACAGCGTCATCATCAATACGTAAAGCACTCATTTATTGCACTCCTTAAATAATTGTTTTTTTACAAAAGATGTTACAGTTGCTAGGATCATAGCGTAATTTACACCGGTTTGTCTTCCAGTGTATTGACCAATGTCTATACTATTTTGATATGGTAATTTATTATGGATTTACGCGCCGCCAACATTATTTCCGCCGAAATCGAAGGGCATTACGCTCACTTCTCCTTTGTAGATCAAATTTCCACACAAGAACATTGGCATGATTTTTATGAAATTTTTTTGATCGCGGATGGGAGTATCTATCATCATATTAATGAAAATCGCGTGTTATTGGAGGCGGGTGCTCTGGTCTTTATTCGCCCGCATGACGTGCATTACTATCAACCCAACGCAGACCAAAATTGCGAGCTTATTAATCTTGCGTACTTACGACACACGTTTGACGATTTATGTGGTTTCTTGGGGCTTGACGATAAAGAGTTGCTAGCATCACGGCTACCGCCAACAGTCACATTGACCGCCAACGAGGTTGTCCAACTAAAAATAGACCTTAAGCAATGGGCATATACTATATATCAGGATCATAACCATTCCCGTATTGCCTTGCGTGCATTGTTAGCAAGCATAATCGTCAATTTTTTCATCGTGCGCGTAGAAAAATTCCCCAATGACGCACCATGGTGGTTGATTGACATGTGTCAGCGTATGCAACAAAAAGCATACTTTGTGGAAGGGCGGGAGGCATTAATGCGTTTAGCCAACCGGACACCGGAATATGTTGGGCGCATGTTCAAGACCTACCTTGATATGACACCATCGCAATTTATCAATGATCTTCGTTTAGACTATGCTGGAGATTTACTGTTACACACTGACGACACAATTACAGAGATTTGCTTTGAAGTTGGTTTTGAAAATTTGAGTCATTTCTATCGCCTGTTCAAGATACGCTGGCAGTGTTCGCCCCAGCAATTTCGTAAGAAAAATCGACGGACGCTCATTCCTTAAGGCGCTACAGGCAAAACAAAAACGTAGCTAATGTCATGCATGACTAGGTTTGTTCGTGTCGCGTACTAGCATTGTATTTACTTTGTCGGGTGCAGTAAACCCATTGACGACTATACGCACGCGTCCTAATGGTGATTTGTGTGCGTGATTATGACCTTCCTGAGCTACGAAGTCTTCGACTTTTGGTTCATTGTAGTATTTGATACCCGCGTCTTCAAGGCGATCAAATCGTGTTTGTTTATCGTACAAGAAATCCATGATATTCTGCGCTTTCTCTTTGCGTTATTTACAACTATAAAATAGTGATTGCAAACTTGCACAGAATTTTGTATTTATTTAATATAACCATACAGCGATTTGATCGACAAATCTTCTAATCCCTTGACCAATGTGTATACTATTTTGATGTTGAATTAGTTGTCTTTCTATACATCGTAAATGGTAGAGATAACAACACAAATGTGGTGAGATTTCATAATTACCATGACCGCAAAATGTTGCTCAATTGTCTTTAGTTCTTGCGGATTCGACTGCATTGTTCTAACATCCTGAACACTATGCCATGTGGTGAAACTCCACGCGACTAAAGACGATTATTTTATTCGGTTTTACGTATGAGAGAGATGAAATCTATGTTTAATCCGAAAGATCATCCACACCGGCGTTATAATCCATTACTTGATGAATATGTGCTGGTTTCTCCCCATCGGATGAAACGTCCGTGGCAAGGTCAGCAGGAAGAAACACCCCAAGAAGATCGCCCGAAGTATGACGCAACCTGTTATCTGTGTCCCGGCAACACGCGTAAAAGTGGTGATGTAAACCCCGATTATGAGGATGTCTTTGTCTTCACCAATGACTTTGCCTCATTATTGCCAGATGTGCCGGACGCGCCAAAGAATAATAATCCACTTATTCATACCGAGAGTGTTCAGGGTACATCACGCGTTATCTGCTTTTCGCCCCGGCATGATCTAACCTTAGCAAGAATGTCTCCTGATGAGATCAAGACAGTCGTAAACCTCTGGGCAAACCAAACCGCAGAACTCGGGCAGACCTACCAATGGGTGCAGGTGTTTGAAAATCGTGGTGAGATGATGGGGAGTAGCAATCCGCATCCACACGGTCAAATTTGGGCGGAAAATGTCATACCAAATTTGCCGTATCGTGAAGATGTGAGCCAACGAAAATATTATGAAACACACGCTTCACCCTTATTACTAGATTATGTACGTTATGAAGTAGGGGCTAATGAACGCATTATCGCTCAAAATGACTCATGGGTTGCCCTCGTGCCATATTGGGCATCATGGCCCTTTGAGACAATGGTCTTGCCCAAAACCCATATCTTGCGTATGAATGACCTTGATGATGGTCAGCGGAGCGCATTAGCCAATGTTCTCAAGCAATTATTGGTTCGCTATGATAATTTGTTCGAGGTTTCGTTCCCATATTCGATGGGCTGGCATGGTGCGCCGTTCAACGGGCAGGCAAACGTACACTGGCAATTACACGCTCATTTTTATCCACCTCTATTGCGGAGCGCAACAGTCCGTAAATTTATGGTTGGGTATGAAATGATGGCGGAATCCCAGCGTGATCTAACAGCAGAACAAGCCGCAGATCGTTTACGCAGTTTATCTACAACACACTATAAGGAACAAATGGCATAATGAGTATTCGTGACAATGTTATTCAGACCTTTGTCGAGCGATTTGGCGAAATGCCACAAACCGTGATTCGTGCGCCCGGACGTGTTAATTTGATCGGTGAGCATACGGATTACAATGATGGTTTTGTCATGCCATTAGCCATTGACCGCGCCGTTTGGATCGCGTTACGTCCAACGAACAATCACCGTGTACATATCCATTCACTCGATTTTGACGACCCAATCGAGTTTGATTTAAGTGTATTAGAAAAAGCACCCTCGTCTCCGGCTGAATATGTAAAAGGCATCGCATGGGCGCTCCAAGAAGCCGATTTTTCGCTCACCGGATTTGAAGGTGTGATGCAAGGTGATGTCCCGATTGGTGCAGGATTATCTTCCTCGGCGGC
>DAOTXB010000798.1:0-1964 GCA_034435575.1 Anaerolineae bacterium | reverse complement strand
TCTGCCATTCAAAAAGTAATCCGGTTGATCAATGTCATACACCTATACCTATAGACTCAAAAAGAGAGGTCATCTGCCTCTCTTTTTGACTCTATAGGTATAGGTGTATGACATTGGTCAACCGGATTACTTTTTGAATGGCAGAACCTCACGTGGTTTACTACCCTCGGTAGGCGGTCCGATAATGTTCTCAGCTTCCATCATGTCGATCATCCGTGCCGCGCGCGTATACCCAATACGTAAACGACGCTGTAAGAGCGAGACAGACGCTTTATTCAGGCGACGCACTAGCTCAACCGCATCGGTATACAGTTCGTCTGCTTGATCCTGTGCTTCGCGCTCGCCTTCCGTCAGGTTATCATTGGACGCTGTATCCTTATCCCAGAAGGCGCGTTGTGTTGATGCCGGTGGTGGTTGCATAAAGCGTTCACCCTTCGGCATGACCGAACGTGAGGTTGGTTTGTCGTCCATAACAAGGGCGGTAATCGGCTTCTTCTGTGCATCCGGTGGTGCCTGTGTGCGCCAATAACGCACGATATTGTTGATCTCCATATCGGACACAAACACACCCTGTAGACGCAACGGCGCGGGTGAATCACCACTTAAGTAAAGCATATCACCACGCCCAAGCAAGCGATCTGCACCGGGTTGGTCAAGGATAACACGACTATCAGTACCACTGGCAACCGCGAAAGCGATACGCGCCGGGAAGTTCGCTTTAATCAAACCTGTCACGACATCTACGGATGGGCGCTGTGTCGCGATGACAAGATGAATACCTGTCGCACGGGCAAGTGCCGCGATACGGGTGATAACACGCTCGGTTTCGTCCGGTGCGAGCATCATCAAGTCAGCTAATTCGTCAATCACGACAACGATATACGGCATCGCTTCCATGCCAGGCTTCAAGTTTTTGTTGAAGTCTTCAATGTTACGCGATCCCGCTTCACTAAAGCGTTTGTAGCGTTCATCCATCTCGCGGGTGACCCACTTCAATACACCGACGATGCGCTCAAGCTCAACCACGACAGGCGCGACAAGATGTGGAATACCGTTATATCCGGTCAACTCCACGCGCTTGGGGTCAACCATAATAAACTTGACCAGCTCCGGCGTGTTACGTACCAGAATACTGGTGATAATGGCGTTGACCAGCACCGATTTACCAGAACCAGTAGTACCCGCAACGAGCAAGTGAGGCATGGAGGCGAGGTCTGCCGCAATCGGTGAGCCATCCACACTTTGCCCCAGACCAATCGCCAATGGAGATTTTTCGCCGATTTTATTAAATTGTCTAGATTCCATCACATCACGCAGGCTAACCAGCGCGGCTTCTTCATTTGGCACTTCTATACCGACATACCCTTTACCGGGTACGGGCGCTTCTACACGGATGGATTTCGCGCCTAATGCAAGCTGAAGGTCTTTATCGAGCTGGGCAATCGCGCTCACCTTTACGCGACTACGCTTACCGCCACGAGCCGTCAGATAATCCGGTTCCACACCAAATTGCGTGATGACCGGTCCAGTGTTGATCTCGACCACACGCCCCGGCGCGCCGAAGCTCTGCAAGGTCTCTTCGATTACCCGTGCGCGACGCACAAGCCCCTCGCGGTCAAAGTCTTGTTCAGACCCACTCGCAAGCAAGGTTTTGTAATCCGGCAAACGCCACTGTCGTTGTGAGGCGACAGGTTGTTGGGCGGGTTTTGGCGCTGTAGGTAAATTAATCACCGGCTCGTTGCCATTCCGCTGATCCGCCGCACTGCGTACAGGGGGGTCGCTGGACGGGGTCGATTGTACTGTCGCCGCCGGTCGTTGTGGCGCGGGTGTGGATGGTGATGTTGCGGGTGTGGATGACACCGCATTTGTGTTCGATGTGTCAGATGTCGCGCTACGGTTACGCATGGCGTTAGGATCAAAGGCGCGTACTCTTGGCGATGCACCACTCTCCCCGCTAGATGGAG